>CBDUEA010000022.1:0-11405 GCA_965365965.1 uncultured Polaromonas sp.
GCTAATAAGCTGCGTGAAGGAGATGCGCAGAAAGCGGTGGCTGTTGGCTACACAAAAGCCTTCACCGAAAAGTTTAAAACCGACGTTTCAACCTTTGGTGGTCATGCATTTGATGGCCTCATGATTGCTGTTGACGCCATCAAGCGTGCTGGCAGTACAGACAAAGCCAAGGTGCGCGATGCTATTGAAGCCACCAAAGGTTATGTCGGTACCGGCGGTGTGGTCAACATGTCTGCCACGGATCACATGGGCTTGGATCTTTCTGCATTTCGTATGCTTGAAGTTAAGAAGGGCGACTGGACACTTGTTCAGTAATAGTTAGAAACCACCCAAAAAACATTACCTAGCCACTGTTTGAAAAGCGGTACATCATGACTAGCAGTTACGCCACACTGGAAATCGAAAAAAACGGATCTACGGCCACCATTTGGATGAACCGTCCCGAAGTGTTCAATGCCTTTAACGAAGCATTGATTGCCGATTTGTGTGCGGCTTGCAGTGACATGGAGAGCGACCCTACAGTGCGCGTGGTAGTTTTGGCGGGACACGGAAAACATTTTTCTGCCGGCGCTGACTTAAACTGGATGCGACGAGCATCCGTCAGCAGTCAAGAAGAAAATTTGAAAGATGCTCGTCAGTTTGCCAAAATGCTGCATCAACTATCCAACCTCTCAAAACCAACCATCGCACGTATTCAAGGTTTGGCTTTGGGTGGTGGGACGGGTCTTGCGGCTGCTTGCGATATGGCGGTTGCCTCAGATGATGCCATGTTTGCTACTTCTGAAGTGCGCTTTGGCATTATTCCAGCTGTGATCAGTCCGTATGTACTGCGTGCCATTGGACCGCGTCATGCCTTACGTTACTTTCAGACGGCTGAACGTATTTCAGCACAACGTGCCTTACTCATAGGTTTGGTTAATGAAGTTATACCAGCTGTGCAGCTAGATGAAGGCGTGCAAGCGCTGATTAAAGAATTGATGCTGGGCGCACCACTTGCACAAAAGGCAGCCAAAGACCTGATTGAAGTCATACGCGATCGGTCAATTGATGCGCAGGTATTAGAAGAAACTGCGCAACGCATTTCACGCCAACGTACCACACCAGAAGCCAAAGGCGGCATTAACGCCTTTCTTGAAAAACGCCCAGCGCCCTGGTTGACGTAAGTTATCCAAGACTGAGCGTAAACTGAATTTTTAACCGCGGATTGCCTTAACACCAGTCTACTTATAAACCACAAGGAGTTATTAAAGTCATGTATACACAATCATTCAATGTGCAAAACGAGGGTGGCCTGAAGTCGGTACCCAAAGACTCGGTGTTGGACAATCCGGAAGCACAAATTCGTTTTGATGCCAAAATTGATGCGGACGGCAAGATTGAGCCTCAAGATTGGATGCCTGAGGCTTATCGTAAAACCCTAGTGCGCCAAATCAGCCAACATGCACACAGCGAAATCGTCGGCATGTTACCTGAGGGCAACTGGATCAGCCGTGCTCCTAGCCTAAAGCGCAAAGCGATTTTGATTGCTAAAGTACAAGATGAAGCTGGACACGGTCTTTACCTTTACAGTGCCGCTGAAACTTTGGGCACCAGCCGCGACGAAATGTTAGAAGGCCTGCATTCTGGCCGTGCCAAATACAGCTCCATCTTCAACTACCCGACACTGACCTGGGCTGACGTTGGCACGATTGGCTGGTTGGTTGATGGTGCTGCTATCAGCAACCAAATTCCATTATGCCGTTGCAGTTATGGTCCGTATGCCCGCGCTATGGTTCGGGTATGCAAGGAAGAGTCGTTTCATCAACGCCAAGGCTATGAAGCTTTGTTAACCATGATGAAGGGCACACAAGCGCAAAAAGACATGGTACAAGATGCGGTCAATCGCTGGTGGTGGAAGTGCCTAGCGATGTTTGGGCCACCAGATGCCGACAGCCCACACAGCGCCCAAGCGATGCGTTGGGGTATCAAACGCATTTCCAACGACGATTTGCGTCAAAAGTTCATTGATGCCACTGTGCCGCAAGCTAAAGTTTTAGGCGTGACTCTGCCCGATCCAGATTTGATTTGGAACGATGCGCGCCAGCACCATGACTACGGTCAAATTGACTGGGATGAGTTCTGGAGTACTGTCAACGGTAACGGCCCTTGCATGAACACGACCGCCAACCCAACACCCGCAGCGCTGAAAGAATGGCCTTTGTGGGAAGTCTTTGTCCGTAGCAAGCAGGGTCTTGAGCACAAGCACTGCGGCAGCCTGCACGCTGCGGACGCGCAACAAGCGTTGCACATGGCGCGCGACGTGTACACGCGTCGCCAAGAAGGTGTGAGCATCTGGGTGTTGCCATCGGTGCACATCACCGCAAGTGCGCCTGAAGACAAAGACGCCTTCTTCGAACCGGCTGCTGACAAAATATATCGTCACCCAACCTTTTACCAAATTCCTGACGAAGTGGGGCACATGTAATGACACAAAAACACTTGGAATACCTGCTGCACTTGGCAGACAACGCACTGGTCCTAGGCCAACGCAATGCTGAATGGTGCGGTCACGGCCCTATCTTGGAAGAAGACTTGGCGCTGGCCAACATGAGCTTGGATTTGATTGGCCAAGCCCGCATGCTCTATGCACATGCGGCAGTCTTGAAGAGCGACGGCAGCACCGAAGACTCGCTCGCTTATTTCCGTGATGCGCAAGATTTTCGCAATTACACGCTGCTAGAGTTGCCGCACAACAATGGATTGGTACCCACGGCCTCAGCAAACCGCGACTACGCCGCCACCATCGTGCGCAACTTCCTCTACAGCGCACTCATGGTGCCATTGTGGAGCAAGTTGCAATCGTCCAAAGATGCGCAACTGGCCGCCATTGCTGCCAAGTCTTACAAAGAAGTGCTCTATCACCTCAGCCACTCGCGCGACTGGCTCGTGCGCATGGGCGACGGCACGGCTGAGTCGCACGCCAAAGCGCAGCAATCGCTTAACTATTTCATGCCATTTGTACAAGAGTTTTGGACGACTAGCGACATGGAAACAGCGGCTGCTGCAGCTGGCGTGGGCGTTGATGTTCGAAGTTTGCAAGCAGACTTTGATACGACTGTGAACGAGGCACTGGCTGAGGCCACCTTGCAGCGTCCTGCCGCTAGTGGCTACATCACCACAGGCAAACAGGGGCTGCATTCTGAACACCTCAGCTTTTTGTTGGCAGAAATGCAAAGCTTAGCTCGTGCTCACCCTGAACCTGAAGCTGTTTGGTAGAGCAAGCGCACATGTCCATCTCCACTTTGCCAACGGGCCCGATTGCTGCCAAGCAAGCCACAGACGCATACCATACGGTATGGTCACTGCTTGAAACTGTGACTGACCCAGAGATTCCTGTCGTCTCGCTGCGCGAGATGGGTGTTTTGCGGGCAGTACGCGAAGACGCTGATGGCATGTTGGAGGTGGTCATCACTCCCACTTACAGCGGCTGTCCAGCCATGGACCAAATGGCAGACGATGTGCACGCCGCACTCGCAGAGGCGGGACTCACTGCGCGGGTGACCACTCAACTTGCCCCCGCTTGGTCTACCGAATGGATGACCCTTGAGGGTAGAGAAAAACTGCGCGCCTATGGCATTGCACCACCACCTGTAGGTGCGGTCAGTGCCTGCGGGAAAAAAATTGTGCATTTTGCAGCCAAAAGCGCACATCATGCAGTCTCTTGCCCCCAGTGCGGATCTGAAGACACGACCGAAATCTCGCACTTTGGCTCTACTGCCTGCAAAGCCCTTTTCAAGTGCCTGAACTGTCTTGAGACCTTTGATTACTTCAAGCCTTATTAAGCAGAAATATCAAACTTACCAGTCCTAATATTAACCAGTTGTTACCGGAAGAAAACGTTATGTCTACCCCTCGCTTTCAAGATCTCACCGTCAAACGCATCAACACTGAAGGAGGTGGATCGATTGCGGTAACGTTGGACATTCCACCCGCACAGCGCGAAGTCTTCAATTTCGAGCCTGGTCAATTTTTGACATTGCGTGCCACCGTCAATGGTGAAGAAGTGCGCCGCAGCTACTCCATCAGCAGCCCGCGCAGCCGTTTGACGCAGCATGGCGAGCTCGAAATCGGCATTCGCCCTGTATTAGGGGGGCTGTTTTCTAATTGGGCAGCAACCACGCTCAAAGTGGGTGACAAACTCAGCGTTCTCCCTCCCGACGGACGCTTTACTGTGCGTAAACAGCGCGCAATCCACCGCGTCGGTTTTGCTGCTGGTTCAGGCATTACCCCGATTTTGTCGATTTTGTCCACCACGCTTGAAGAGCAGCCGCATTCCAAATTCACCTTGGTATTGGGCAACCGCCGCATGTCCAGTGTCATGTACAACGAGTCCTTGCAAAACCTGAAAGATCGCTACTTGAATCGTTTGACACTGATTCACGTCCTTTCAAGCCAAGCGCAAGAGGTCGAGTTGCTGGAGGGGCGTATCGACCCCAACAAAGTTCGCGCCATCATTGCCGCATTCCTGCCAGTAGCTAGTATGGACGAAGTCTTTGTGTGCGGCCCGGAGGCGATGATTGAAGCGACCGAAAAAACCTTGGTAGAAGCCGGCGTCCCAGCAAGTCGCGTCTATTCAGAGCGTTTTGCCTCGGCAACACCGCTAGAGAACCCGTCCTCTGCAGGCGAAAAGCCGACCATTCACATCGGTCGCCAATCAGAAGTTACCGTGGTGGTTGATGGCAAAGAGCACCAACTGCAAATGAATGCCGACGAGCGCATCCTTGACGTCGCACTCAACGCAGGGCTTGACCTTCCCTTCTCCTGCCGTGGCGGCGTCTGCTGCACTTGCCGCGCCAAAGTGTTGTCTGGTACCGTCGCCATGGCAAAAAACTACACCTTGGAGCCGTGGGAGATGGAGCAGGGTTTTGTCCTCAGCTGCCAAGCACGCCCGACCAGTGAAAAAGTGGTGTTGAGTTTTGATGAGCGTTAATTGGCTGCTTGATATTTTGGGTATAAATATACTGCAGTAGGCGTATTTATTGAATTTTTTGCTATCTATTTATTTGTAAAATGGTTTTGATCTGTTGTGTTGAGGAATTTTTTGAAATTGATCCGTCTATCTGACGTACCGTTCTTGCAGATATCACTTGAAGCTAGGCGCGGGGTATAGTTGCATTTTTTTAAAATAAAGCGTACCAACCTTAACCGCTAAAAGAACATATGAATGAAGAAAAAGATTCCCAGCACGGTGTTCAGTCTTTTGAAGTCGGTGCGGTCGTGTTGCGTGCGATAGTTCGCGGCCAGAGTTTGATGACGCTCAAGGATATTGCTGCTGCTGCAGACATGCCGCCGTCTAAAGCGCATCGGTACCTAGTTAGCCTGATTCGCACGGGTCTCATAGAGCAAGACCCTATCACTTCGCGCTATAAGTTGGGACCGTTTTCTTTAGACATCGGCTTGGTAGCGCTTGATCGACTTGACCGTGTTCGGCTTGGTTTATCGGCTATATCTGACTTACGTGACCGCATCAATGAAACGGTGGGCTTGGCAGTTTGGGGAGATCATGGGCCGGTTATTGTTCGCTGGGAGCGACCTCAGCGCGCCGTCACCGTGAACGTGGTAACTGGCACGTCGTTGCCTTTGTTGTCAAGTGCCAGTGGTCGCGTATTTGCGGCTTGGCTACCCAAAAGTCAGACAGCAGAGCAGATCTCTAAAGAGTTGAAGTCTCGCACACGCAGCTCTAGCCTCAATACGCGTAGCGAGGTTGACCTCATGCTTGCCAAAATCCGTGCCGATGGTGTTGCACCGGTGACGCAACACTATGTTTTTGATGGGGTGCAAGCAGTAGCGGCTCCTGTGTTCAACTTTAAAAATCAGATCACGATGTCGATTTCGGTGGTTGGCGTAGAAGGCATGAGTGATCTTAGTGTCAATAGCCCTGTCATTGATGAGTTGAAAAAAGCTGCTGCAACACTGTCTTGGGGCTTGGGTGCGACGCGTGATACCACCGATTCGTTTGAAGCGCTACATGGTACAGATAACGAAAAATAACCCGATTCCCATTTGCTAATGTAGCTGCTACAATCCGTAGAATCGATTCTACATTTCAGAATTTATTATTCCTATAACCAAACCTTGACATCTGTGTGTTAGGGCTATAAGGAGACGAAAAAATGTTCAGTAACCCTCATCCGCAAGGGATTTTTGCATTTGCAGGAGTACGCATCCTATGATGTCCCAATTCCTGCAATTTCTATTTTCTGGATTAACCGTAGGTGCTACCTACGCGCTGGCTGGACTGGGTTTTACCCTGATCTACAACGCCAGCAACGTCATTAACTTTGCGCAAGGTGAGTTCATCATGCTGGGCGGCATGTTGGCGGTTTACTTTACCCATGCTGGTTTGCCGCTACCTGCCGTGCTCATGTTGGCCATCCTGATACCGGCCATTGTTGGTGTGCTGGTTGAGAAAATCGCCATTGAACCCGTGCGCGGCGCAGAAACGGTGACGCTCATCATCATCACCATTGGCGCGTCCTTGGTCATTCGTGGTCTGATGCAGGTTTGGCTAGGCAAGGGCACTTTCAGCCTGCCGGCTTTTTCGGGAGAAACACCTATTGAAGTTTTTGGCGCTATCTTGCTGCCTCAAAGCCTGTGGGTGCTGGGTGTGACAGCTTTGGTGGTGGTTGCTTTGTGGTACTTTTTTGCGCGCACCTTGCAAGGCAAGGCGATGCTGGCAACCTCATACAACCGCCTTGCAGCAGAGCTGGTTGGCATCAACACCAGCTGGGTGCTGTTTTTGAGTTTTGTAATGGCGGCCGCACTGGGAGCATTGGGGGGCATTTTGGTTACCCCCATTACGCTGACCTCTTATGACGTGGGCATTATGTTAGGTCTTAAAGGTTTTGTCGCAGCCGTTGTAGGTGGATTGGGCAATGGCTTAGGTGCCGTGCTAGGTGGTCTATTGGTGGGGGTGTTGGAAGCCATGGGGGCGGGTTACATCTCTTCAAGTTACAAAGACGCCATTCCATTTGTGCTCATTCTGCTGATTCTCTTTTTCAAGCCAAAAGGGTTGTTTGGCGGTAAATCTACAGATCGGGTCTGAACATGAAAAAGAGTGCGTACTACGGTCTGTATTTGACCATGATTATTCTGGTGGCGCTGCCGTTTGTGGTACCCAACAGTTTCTATCTTGACTTGGCCACACGTATGGCTATCAATGCTGTGATTGTTCTGGGATTGAACCTGTTAATCGGCTTTGCGGGGCAGATCAGCATGGGACACGCCGGTTTTATCGGCATCGGTGCCTATGCCTCAGCTATCTTGCCGACGCATTTTGGCTGGCATCCAGTGTTAGCCATGGCCGCGGGAGCTGTTATTGCGGGAGGACTTGCCGCTGTGGTGGCACGTCCTATTTTCAAGCTCAAAGGCCATTACCTTGCTATGGCCACGCTGGGTTTGGGCATCATTATCAACATCACCTTGCGTAACGAAGCCACTTGGACGGGCGGGCCAGACGGCATGCCAGTGCCGACTATGGGTATGCTCGGTTTTGATTTGAGCACGGACAAGCATTGGTACTGGGTTATCGCGTTGCTGTTGTCGATCAGCGTTTGGGCATCCTTGAACTTGATCGACTCCCCCTTTGGCCGCGCGTTGCGCGCACTTCATGGCTCTGAGGTGGCCTCACAAGTGGTTGGCGTGGACGTGGTGCGCTATAAAGTGGTTATTTTTGTGATGTCCGCTGCATTTGCAAGCATCATGGGCAGCGTCACAGCACACTATGTCGGCTTCGTTACTCCAAATTTGGCCGATTTTTTCCATTCTATTGAACTTGTCACGATGGTGGTGGTTGGAGGCATGGCTTCTGTCTATGGCTCCTTGGTCGGTGCGGTGCTACTCACAGCATTGCCACAAGCCTTGACAGCCTTTGAAGGCTGGGAGACAGTGGCTTTCGGTGCTATTTTGATGGCCTGCATGATCTTTATGCCTAAGGGCTTGGTGCCTACCTTGGCAGCTAAATTTGCCCGGAGTAAATAACCATGACACTCCTCAACGTAACTGACTTATCCATCCATTTTGGCGGTGTTAAAGCGGTCCAAAATGTCTCTTTCAGTATCGAAGCTGGGATTGTCTATGCTGTGATTGGCCCGAACGGCGCAGGTAAGACGACGCTGTTCAATTTGATCACCGGCGTCTACACCCCAACCAGCGGCTCAATAGATCTTGATGGCGAGTCCATCGGCGGCAAGTCTTCCAACGAGCTGGCCACTCGTGGGGTTGCACGCTCGTTCCAGAACTTGCAAATTTGCATGAACATGACGGCTTTAGAAAACGTCATGGTCGGTGCGCATCTGAGACTCGACCGCAACCCACTCAAAGCGGCACTGCGGCTACCGTCACTGCGCAAGCGGGATGCCGAGTTGCGCGTTGAAGCCGCAGAGTTGATGGACTTTGTGGGTCTGAAAGACTATGTCGAATCACGCGCAGACAGCATGCCTTATGGTGCGCTCAAGCGGCTAGAGATCGCCCGCGCCCTGGCAATGAAGCCGCGCCTGATCTTCTTGGACGAACCAGCAGCGGGACTGAACGCCAATGAAACGATTGAAGTTGACCGACTGGTACGCAAAATCGCTGATTCGGGCGTCACCGTGGTGCTGGTAGAGCATGATATGAAGATGGTGATGAACCTCTCCGACCGCATTTTGGTGCTGGACTACGGCAAAAAACTAGCCGAAGGTACGGGCACTGAAGTTCGTAAAAACCCCGATGTTATCGCGGCCTATTTGGGCACACAGGCGTAAACGTTTAAACGCGTTCTAAGAGACTCACATGCAAGCAATCCAAACCATCCAAGACGAACACCGCAAACTCTGGCGCGTAGCATCCACGGTAAACATCGTTGCTGACGAAATGGACGCCGGAAGTGCCGTGCCAACGCAGTTCTTCAACGCGGTCTTTGACTACATCGAAGGCTTCATGGACTACGCGCACCACCCTAAAGAAGACGAATATTTATTTCGTCTGCTGCGCCTGCGCACGGATAAAGCCGACGCCATTTTAGTCAAACTAGAGGCAGGCCATCAAAAAGGTCCGAGCGTACTGCAAGCGCTGCGTAACAGCTTGACGCGTACCAGTCAGGGGCAGTGCAAAGAGTTCACTGACGCGCTGCGCATATACACCAAGAATTTAGAAGAGCACATTCGGGCGGAAGAGCGTGATGTGCTGCCGCTGGCGCGTGAAGTGTTGACGGCACAGGACTGGGTAGAGATTGACAAAGCCTTTGCCGACAACGACGACCCCATGTTTGGCGAGCAGGCGACCGAGAAGTACCGCGAGCTGTACCACCGCATCGTCGCGCTGGCGCCCGAATCTGTTGGACTGGGTGGACAAAGCGCCGGTCAATTGAGGCCCTCTGCACCGAGCAAGGCTGATGTGCTGCTGGCCATCAAAGACATGGACAGCCATTACGGTCGCATTCAGGCTTTGAAAGGCATTAGCTTAGAGGTGCGTCGTGGTGAAACCGTGGCACTGGTGGGTGCCAACGGTGCTGGCAAAACGACTTTTTTACGTGCTTTATCGGGCGTACAACCGATGAGCGCTGGCCGTATTTATTTTGACGGCACCGACATCAGCAAGCTGCGCTCAGACCTGCGCATGCGCGGCGGGATCTGCCAAAGTCCTGAGGGGAGACAAGTTTTTGGCCCCTTGTCGATTGAAGATAACTTGCGCCTTGGTGCATTCACACAACCAAAAACCCAGGTCGAAGGCGATATGGAGAAGGTTTTTAGCATGTTCCCTGTTTTGAAAGAAAAACGAAGCTTGCCCGCTGGCACGCTCTCGGGCGGGCAACAACAAATGCTGGCCATTGGGCGTGCTTTGATGGGCCGACCCAAGCTGCTGCTGCTTGACGAGCCTTCTATGGGCTTGGCGCCGCTTCTGGTAGAAGAGGTGTTTAACGTCGTGAAGATGCTCAAGTCGCAAGGCATGACCATTATCTTGGCCGAGCAAAATGCCTTTGCCGCATTGGCTATTGCTGACCGCGGCTATGTGCTGGAGACTGGTAGCATCACTTTGACTGGCACCGGTCAAGAACTTATCAGCAACGAGCAAGTACGTGCAGCATATTTAGGCATGTAAAGGCCAAAGTCAGGCGCGCCAGTGCGCTGCAGCCAGTTATTCAAACTTTGCTGGTGTAGATGTCATTAAAGCCGGGTCAACCGAAAATCGGCACTTGGATCAATCCGCGGTCGGCGCCAACAATATTGACAGACGGCATGCGTGGGTTGCGGCGATTAATTCTAAGAACCGTAAACCAATTGCTGTGCTGCTGAATGAAATAGCGATGGCTGTGGTCTTACGGCAAATGGGAAAGCATCCGACTAGAGTGTTTAGCTATGCCGGAAAACCTATTGCAAATGCAAATACTAGGGCATGGCGAAGGGCGTTATTGCGAGCGGAGATTACAGATTTCCGCTGGCATGATCTTCGTCACACTTGGGCAACTTGGCAGCGACAGTCGGGAACGCCGACGTATGAGCTACAACGACTAGGCGGACGGAAAACTGGAGCGATGTTAGAAAGGTATGCTCACTTGGCACCAGACCAGCTTTCAATGGCAGCCGGAAGAATCGACTCATTGATGTCTGGCTACGATATGGCTACGCCAAAAGAAAAAGCCCCGACGATTTCTCGTAAGGGCTTGATTTAATTTGAATTTTTGGCTCCTCAACCTGGGCTCGAACCAGGGACCTACGGATTAACAGTCCGGCGCTCTACCAACTGAGCTATTGAGGAACAAGCCTTAGATTATAGCCTTATTTTTTGGCGCATTTTCAGGTCGCTCACAAATTACAAAGCAATTTGTAGTGAAAGCCGTACGGTTCTGGGTGCGCCTGGGAACAAATAGGCGTGGCTAAACTCGTAAGGCGACTCTTTGTAATAGCTTTTGTTCAAGACATTGTCCACACCCAGCGTCCAGCTCGTCTTGGTGTTGCCGATTTTGGTGTCGTAACGCAGACCTAAGTCCAGAGTTATCCAAGCTGGCAGCATGATGGAGTTGTCTGGCAAAATGGCGCGTGCGCCTTCGTGCGAGATGTGACCTTCAACTTGCAAACCCGGCACAGCGGTGATTTTGTAAGCCGCGTTCAGGCGCAAAATCCAATCTGGCACGTTGGTGGGGCGCAGACCGTTCAAGCTGGGGTCAATCGTGCCAGCTTGCCGCTTGGCGTCGATCAAAGTGACGCCGCCATCCACATGCCAAGGCTTAGTTGCTGTCGCAGCTTGTGTGCCAGCAGTCAACTCGATGCCACGGTGCTTTTCAGTGCCATCAACTTGGCGGGTACAGGAGCCTGTTTTGTCGCAGCTGCCCAAGTCGCCAAACATCGGGCGGCTGATGTCAAAGTACGTGGCCGACCAGCGGATGT
>CBDUEA010000023.1:0-11282 GCA_965365965.1 uncultured Polaromonas sp.
CCGTGCATCAGCACCAACAGCGGCTTGGCGTCTTGATTTTGCATGACCAAGGTTTTGACGACGGTGAACGGGTCAAAACCCAGCACTTGCGCGCTGTGTTGGGCACCGCCGTGCTCTAAGTAGTCGTAAGGGTGCTCGGTAAAAGCAACCTTGTGCGACTTTAAGAACTGGGTGGCGGGTGTTTCAGAAACGTGGTCTTTTTTGGCCATCGTTAATAAGGATTAAGCCATTACTGGCAAGGATCTCTGATCTCCCAGCGGATTTTGTCAATCTCTGCCAAAACTTCAGGCGACAAGGTTGTGCCGTAGGCCGCCATGCATTCGTCCAGCTGCGCCACGGTGCGCACGCCAATGATGGTGCTCGCCACTTGCCATTTGGTGTAGCAAAATGCCAGTGCCATTTGCGTTGGCGTCATACCGTTGGCGATGGCCAAGGCGTTGTAGCGGCGAGCTGCAATCAAAGATTCTGGACGACCCCAACGCTGCTTGCGGGTGGACTCAAACATCGCCAAGCGTGCATCGGCAGGTGCGCCTTCGCCGGTCAAACCACTTTTGTCAAACTTGCCGGTGAGCAAGCCAAACGCCAGCGGCGAATAAGGAATTTGCGAGACCCCTAGGCGGTACATGGTTTCGTCCAAACCGTTTTCCAGCGTGCGGTTCAGCAAGCAAAACGGGTTTTGCACGGTGGCAATGCGTGGCAAACCGTGTTGTTCGGCCAAGCGCACAAACTCATGCACGCCGTAAGACGACTCGTTCGACAAACCAATAGCGCGTACTTTGCCCGCTTTGACCAATTTGTCCAAGGCTTGCAACTGCTCCAAAATAGGCGTCACCTCGGTGTCGTTTTTCGGGTTGAAATACACATTGCCAAAGGCGGGCATATTTCGCACCGGCCAGTGGATTTGGTACAGGTCAATCACATCGGTCTTCAAACGCTTTAGGCTGGCATCGCAGGCTTCAATGAAGTCTTTTTCAGTCACATTGCCAGCCCCATTGCGAATCCAATTCATGCCGCGTGATGGGCCTGCAATTTTGGTCGCGAGCACCAATTTCTTGCGCACATCCGGCCGCTTGGCAAACCAGTTGCCAATGATGATCTCGGTCGCGTTGAAGGTGCCCGCACGCGGCGGCACGGCGTACATTTCAGCCGTGTCAAAAAAGTTGATGCCATGTTCCAAAGCCCTATCCATGATGGCAAACGCCGTAGGTTCATCGACTTGCTCACCAAAAATCATGGTGCCTAGGCAGATGGGGGTCACGTTAAGGTCGCTAGAGCCGAGTTTGACGAGTGGGGTGTTTTTCATAGTTTTAGTCTGTTAAGCGAGAGTTGTTTCAATGATGATGTTTATTCTAGCGGCTACTGGATGCGTGCGAACACCTGACTGGGACTGGCAACTTAGGTCATTCAAGCCATTGAACCTATACTGCACTTACAAGGGCGAAACGCACCAAACGTTTGCGAAACCTTTCACAGGAACAGGAAACGACCATGGCAGCCAAGGATAAAACAAAAAGCAAAGTCGCATCGGCAGTTGTATCGTCAGTTGCGCCTGTTAAAAGTACTGTACTTGACGTACCAAGCTTTCCCATCGTGGGAATTGGCGCTTCTGCGGGCGGGCTAGCCGCTTTTGAAGCTTTCTTTTCAGGCATGCCTGCTGATGCCGACCCCGGTATGGCCTTTGTTTTGGTACAGCACTTGGCACCCGACCACGCCAGCATTTTGACCGCGCTGATGCAGCGGTACACCCGCATGAAAGTGTATGAAGTTGAAGATGGCATGAAAGTGCAGATCAACTGTGCCTATATCATTCCGCCCAACCGCGACATGGCGTTTTTGAACGGGGAGTTGCAGCTCATGGAGCCCTCCGAGCCACGTGGTCACCGCTTACCGATTGACATATTGTTTCGCTCATTGGCACAAGACCAGCAGGAGCGGGCGATAGGTATTGTCTTGTCTGGCACCGGCAGCGATGGCACTTTGGGGGTACGTGCCATCAAGGCTGAAGGCGGTATGGTGATGGTGCAAATCCCCGAATCTTGTGAGTTTGACGGCATGCCGCGCAGCGCCATCGCCACTGGCATGGTGGATTACGATCTGTCACCTGCAGATATGCCTAGCCAGCTGATCGCCTATGTGAAACATGCTTTTGGCCGACCACCGCATTCGGCAGCGCAATCAACCTCGCTCAACGACAATGCGCTGAAAAAGATTTTCATCTTGCTGCGCGCGCAGACCAGCCACGATTTCTCGCAATACAAACCCAGCACCATTTGCCGACGTATTGAGCGGCGCATGGCTGTGCATCAGATAGATTCGACCGATGCCTATGTTAAATACCTGCAACAAACGCCGCTGGAGGTGGAAGCACTGTTTCATGACTTGCTGATCGGTGTGACCAACTTTTTCCGCGACCCTGAAGCTTTTGAAGCCTTGGAGTCACTCGTTATTCCCAAGCTTTTTGAGGGCAAGCCGCCCGGTGACGTCATCCGCGCCTGGTCAACGGGTTGTTCGACAGGTGAGGAAGCCTATTCACTCGCCATTTTGTTGCATGAACAGTCAGAAAAACTAAAGCAAAACTACAAGTTGCAGGTTTTTGCCTCAGACATCGACAGCCGCGCTATCGCTGTGGCGCGTGCGGGTGTCTACCCCGCAAGTATTGCCGCGAATATTTCACCCGAGCGCTTGGCCCGCTTTTTCACGGCGGAGCCCGATGGCAGCGCCTACCGCATCCATAAAAACATCCGTGATTTGCTGGTCTTTTCTGAACATGATGTGATCAAAGACCCACCATTTTCGAAGCTCGACCTGATCTGCTGCCGCAATTTGCTTATTTATTTCGATTCGAATCTGCAAAAGAAGCTCATCACCCTCTTTCATTACGCGCTGCAACCACGCGGTATGCTTTTTCTGGGTACATCAGAGACGCTCGGCGAATTGAGCAACCTGTTTACCGTGATAGACCGCAAAAGCAAGGTTTACCAGCGCAATGAAGACTTTCAAGGGACGCGACGCGCCGCTTTGGGGCGATTTTTACCCCCGCTGATGCTCAAAGACGAAGAACAACCCCCACAGACCAGCAAAATATCACATTTAGCGAAATTATCACTGCGCGAGTTGACCGAGCAGTCGATCTTGCAGCAGTTGGCACCGGTCGCGGCACTGGTCAATGACCACGGCGATATTTTGTACTTGCATGGCCGTGCCGGCATGTTTTTAGAACCCTCACCTGGGGATGCAGGCATCAACAACATTTTAAAAATGGCACGCGAAGGCTTGCGGCGCAGCTTAACTACCGCGCTGCACAAAGCTGCTATCAGCAAAGAGCGCACCCAGTGCCAAGGATTACGGGTTAAAACCAACGGCCACTACTCACAGGTCAACCTCAGCGTCAGCCCTGTGATATCAGGCTCTGCAAGGGCGCTTGAATCGCCGCTGTTTTTGGTCACCCTAGAAATAATGCCAGCTTCGCACACCCAGATCGGTGAAGCAGCGGTTTTGACAACTGGCACCGCAGTGAACGGCTCCGCCGGTGACGTTAACGTCAATATCAACGCGAAAATCGCCGAGCTAAACGAGGAACTGCAAGCCAAAGAAGAGTTCCTGCAAGCCACCAACGAGGAACTGGAAACCTCTAACGAAGAGCTCAAATCGTCCAATGAAGAGATGCAGTCCGTCAACGAAGAGCTCCAGTCCACCAATGAGGAGCTGGAGACTTCCAAAGAAGAAATGCAGTCCATCAACGAAGAGCTGGCCACCGTCAACACTGAATTGCAAACCAAGGTGACCGATCTATCACGTGTGAACAACGACATGAACAACCTGCTGGCAGGCACGGGCATTGCCACTATTTTTGTGGACTTTAACCTACGCATTTTGCGCTTCACGCCAGAGGCGATGCGCATCATCAACCTGATTTTGAGCGACGTGGGTCGTCCTGTGGGCCACATTGTGTCGAATCTGAAGGGCTACAACAACCTGGTGGCGGATTTGAAAGAGGTGCTGCGAACCTTGATTCCCAAAGAAGTGGATATGCAAACGCTGGAGCTTAAACACTACACCATGCGCATCTTTCCCTACCGAACGCTGGACAACGTGATCGAGGGCGCGGTGATCACCTTTGTGGACATCACCGACATCGTGCATACGCGCGAGGCCTTGCACAAAGCCAACGAGCTGCTGCGACTGGCTGTGGTGGTGCGCGATGCGCATGACGCTATCACCGTGCAAGACTTGACGGGACGCATCATCGCCTGGAACCCAGGCGCCGTCCGAATGTACGGCTGGACGGAGGTGGAGGCCTTAACCATGAACGTGCGAGACCGCATCCCCAAAGCGCTGCAAGTGTCAGCCTTGGCCAAAGTGCGCCAACTTAGCCAAGCAGAAACACTGGAGCCCTACCTCACCCAGCGCATCGCCAAAGACGGCTCGGTTAAAGAGGTGTCGCTGACATCGACCGCTTTGTTCAACGAATCAGCTCATATGTATGCAATTGCAACAACCGAACGCACCAAAGATATTGATATAAATCACGCTTAATTAAGCGCACAATGGGATATATATGAAAAATATCACTCCTAAGTACCAATTAGAACCAGAAACAAAAGTGTTTCTGCGTGAACAGGCGGAAGATATCGTACGAAGTAAATTGAGTTTATCCACAGAAAATTTGGGCAACATGCCGCCAGCCGCCGTACGCGCCTTGGTGCATGAACTGCAGGTGCATCAAATCGAGCTTGAAATGCAAAACGAAACGCTCAGGCAGACGCAATTGCAGTTAGTGGCGATGCAGGCGCGCTATTTTGACCTGTATGACCTGGCACCCATCAGCTACTGCACGGTGAATGAGCAGGGCATCATTTTGGAAGCCAACTTGGCGACTGCCGAGCTGCTGGGCGTCGCACGCAACATCGTGGTTGGTCAGCGCATCAGCAAATACATTCTCAAAGAATGCCAAGACACCTACTATTTGTGCCGCAAGCTTTTACTTACAACGGGTCAACGGCAAAGCTGCGAATTACACTTGATCAAAGCTGATGGCGACAGCTTTTGGGTCAAAGCTGCCATCTCCTGCGCCGAAGCTACCAACGGCGACGTCGGGCAGCGCATGGTGCTGAGCGACATCACCGATGCCAAAGTCATGGCATTAGCGATGCAGGAGAGCGAATCTCGTCTGCGCGCTATCGTTGAAACCCACGCTTAACTGCCCCGTTCCTCTGCACGTTTATCCTCCTGCAGCCGCAGCACCCGCCGCTGCACTTTGCCGGTCGTCGTCATGGGCAGCGCATCTATAAATTCAATCTCTTTGGGGTATTCGTAAGGGGCTAAAAGTGACTTGACGTGGGCTTGCAGGTCTGAAATCAACGTTTTTTCTGAAAAAATGCCATTTCTAGAGTTATTTTTGGCTGTAGCCGGCGTATTTATTGCCTGAGCAGCTATTGAATTAATAGCATTTTCAGCAGTCAATGTCACGCCATATTTTTCTGCAAACCCTGCAGCCAGCACCACGTACGCCTTTACCACCGCGCCGCGCTCAGCATCGGGCTTGGGCACGACGGCGGCGTTGGCCACGGCGGGGTGTTTGACGAGGCAGTTTTCGATTTCACTGGGGCCGATGCGGTAGCCAGCGGCTTTGAAGACGTCGTCGGCGCGGCCTTGGTACCACAGGTAGCCATCGGCGTCTCGGGTGGCTAAATCGCCTGTTCTGCACCAGTCTCCTGTAAATTTCGCTTGGGTGGCGGCTTCGTTTTTCCAGTAGCCGAGGAAGAAAATCGGGTCGGGCTGGCCGTGGATGTCAAAGCGGTTCACCGCTACGTCGCCCGGTACGCCGTCGGGGCAGATATTGCCGTTATCGTCTATCACCGCGACGTTGTGGCCTGGATACGGTTTTCCCATGCTGTTGGGTTTTGAAGGCCAAAAGCGGTTGCAGTTTCCCACAATGTAGTTGATTTCTGTTTGGCCGAACATTTCGTTGACGGTGACGCCGAGCTGCCTTTGGCAATAGTCGTACACCGCATCGCCCACGGCTTCGCCCGCGCTCATGATGGCTTGTAGGCGTAATTTGAAGTGCTTTTGGGGTTCTGGGTAGGCCTTCATCATGGCTTTGAGCGCCGTGGGGAACAAAAAGGTGTTCGTCACGCCTTGCAAAGCCATCAGCTCATAGGCGGTTTCGGGGCTGAAACGGCCGTTGAAGGCGACGATTTCACGGCCAAAATACAAGGTGGGTAAGAGAGCATCCATCAGCCCGCCCGTCCACGCCCAGTCGGCAGGGCTCCAAAAGACGGCTTGGGACGATGCATTTTTCATGGCATCAAAGCCAAACCAGTTTTGACTGCAGACAAAGCCCGTCAAGTTGCCCAGCAGTGCCCGATGTGGAATCAACGCGCCTTTGGGCGGCCCAGTCGTGCCGCTGGTGTAGATCAAAATCGCACCGTCAGACGCTTTAGTCGCAACTTGATACTTGCTAATTGCTATATTTTTAAGAGCTGATTTATCAACAAATACGCCAGCTACAGCCAAAATAGATGCTAATTTAGGGCAATTTGACTGCATTTGACGTAAAACGGACTCTGAAACTTCGTCCACGATGGCGACGCACGCGTCCGAGTCGTTGATGCGGTACTCCAGCGCATCTGGACCAAACAGCATGGACAACGGCACCGCGATAGCGCCCATTTGCAACACCGCCATGTACGCCACCGCTGTTTCAAAGCGTTGCGGCAGCACAATCGCGACGCGGTCGCCGCGTTTCACGCCGGCTTCTGTAAGTTTGGCGGACAGAACATTCGCCGCTTGTTGCAACTCTAAGTAGCTGTAAGTTTTTGATTTTGTTCGTTTTTTGCCAGTCACATGCTCACGAATCGCCACCTTGTGGGGTGTCTCTTGGGCCCAGCGGGCGCAGCAGACTTGTGCGATGTTGAAATCCTCGGGCACTAACCAGCGAAATTGGCTGTGCAAAGTGAGGTGGCTGTCTTGTAGTTGACTCGTTTTCATCGTTTATTCACCATTGAGCTAAATAACTTCTTTATGATGCTGCAATGCACCATACTTCATCAGACACACGCTACAGTGTAAAGCGTACGCCACGCAGCGAATTTATTCCTATTCGACATTTAAATTATCACGTTTTGGTGTGGGGCGACACCACCTCAACTTTGCCGCCTTTGGTGTTGATGCACGGTTGGATGGACGTGGCCGCGTCGTACCAGTTCATGGTCGATGCGCTGTCAGACGCTTTTGTCAGCGGCCGCTTGATCATCGCGGCGGATTGGCGTGGCTATGGCAAAACCACGGGACCAACCACCGACAATTACTGGTTTCCAGACTATTTGGCCGATTTAGATTTGTTGCTTGACCACTACGCGCCCAACAAGCCTGTAGACCTGGTTGGCCACAGCATGGGCGGTAATGTGGTGATGATGTACGCCGGTTGCCGCCCTGCCCGCGTGCGCCGTTTGGTCAACTTAGAAGGTTTTGGCATGCCTGAAAACCGCCCCGCGCAGGCGCCAGGCCGTTATGCCAAGTGGATAGACGAACTCAAAAGCCTGTACAAAGGCGAGATGGCGCTGAAAGCCTACGATACCGCCGACGGCGTGGCGCGCCGCCTGATGAAAACCAACCCCCGCTTAGCCCGAAACGAAGCGAGCATCGCCAAAGCCAACTGGCTGGCCTGCCATTGGGCAGCACAAAACGCCGAAGGCAAATGGGATATTTTGGGCGACCCCGCGCACAAAATCATCAACGCCAACCTCTCCAGCGTGCCCGAAGCCTTGGAATTGTACAAAGCCATCACCGCACCCGTGCTGGCGGTAGAGGCGAGTGACGACTCACTCAGCCAATGGTGGAAAGGTACCTACACCCTGGCGATGTACCATGAACGTCTGAAAAGCGTGTCCAATTGCACCATCCAAGTCATTCAAGACGCTGGCCACATGCTGCACCATGACCAACCGCAGGTGTTAGCGGAGATGATTGAAAAATTTTGCGCTTAAAGAAGTAAAAAAGCCGAAACGGAATCGTTTCGGCTTTTTAGGTTAGGGCTTTTAAGTTAAGTAGGCGAAGTAAGTTATGCAGGTTTACTGCGCCTGAAAACCGCTGTCCTTAATAATCTTACTCCAGACTTTGCTGTAAGCCCGCTCGCGGCTACCCAGCTGCTGCGCCGTCATAAATTCGACACTCAAACCCATCGCAACAAGTTTGTCTTTCACTTCAGGCAAAGCCAGCACTTTGGTCATTGCATTTTCCATTTTCTCAATCACAGCTCGAGGCGTGTTGGCAGGTGCGAAGATGCCGTAGTAAGGCACGTCTTCAAAACCACTCAAACCGAGTTCAGCGAAGGTGGGCACATCGGGCAAAACGGATTGTCTGTTTTTGCCTAAAACGGCCACAATATGCAGCTTTCCCGCTTTGTGATACTCCAAAAAGTCGGGTATCGAAGCCACACCTGATGCAATTTGGTTGCCCATCATGTCAGCCATCATGGGTGCGCTACCGCGATACGGGACGGCTTGCAGGTCCAGCTTATTTTTTTGCCCAATCACTTTCACCAAAAATTCAGGCACAGAAGCGGGTGCTGGCACGCCTACGGTACCTTTGGATTCGCCTTGGGTGCGTACCCAGTTCACATAGTCCTGAAAATTCTTGGCTGGTGTGCCGCCAGAGACTGCGAAGGCATTCACAAAAGTGGCAAAACCAACCACAGGTACAAAATCTTTGGCAGGGTCAAAACCTGGGTTTTTAATCACTTGCGGCAAGATGCTGATGCTGTGGTCGTGTGACAAAAAGAAGGTCATGCCGTCTGGAGCCGCATTCTTCAGGGCCTGGGCGGCAATTTGCCCACCAGCACCCGCCTTGTTGTCAACCACGACTGGTACACCCAATTGGTCTTTCAGCTTGTCCGCGAGGGTACGGGCTATGTTGTCTGTACCCCCTCCGGCGGGAAAACCGACCAGTAATCGAATAGGCGTTTGCGCTTGCGCCGCAACGCTAGTCAGCAGCAACCCTAATGAAAGTGTAAATACACGCAGGAAAGTGGCTTTTTGCAGTGTTTTCATTATTCTCCAATCGAAATGAGCGTATTTTAATAAGATTTCCTCCCATTGATTTCAATGCGCTTTAGCCTGCTTGAAGTAAATCTACAGTCAGCATGCGAAAATACGCGATTGAAAAAAATATCTCAGAAAGTATTCTCATGGACGCAGAACAAATCAACAGCATTGGCAGCCACTTGGTCGACTTGACCGCTCGGACCCTCGATTTACGGGGGTATCTTTGACTACGATGCCAAAGCCGAGCGCCTGCGCACGGTCAACGCATCGCTAGAAGACCCAACGGTCTGGAACGACCCGAAAAAGGCCCAAGAACTCGGGCGTGAGAAAAAATCACTGGACGGTGTAGTGTTAACCATCCAAACGCTGGACACCGAACTGGCCGACAACCAAGAGTTGTACGCCATGGCCAAGGAAGAAGGTGACTTTGACAGTTTGGCGCATATCGAGACCGAAGCCGGTAAGCTCGAAGAGCAAGTCGCGCAGATGGAATTCCGTCGCATGTTCAACAACCCAGCCGATCCGCTGAACTGCTTTTTGGACATCCAATCCGGCGCGGGCGGAACCGAAGCTTGCGATTGGGCCAGCATGTTGCTGCGCCAGTACCTCAAGTACGCAGAGCGCAAAGGCTTCAAAACCATCATTGAAGACGAAACACCCGGGGATACCGCCGGTATCAAAGGCGCGACCATCAAGATCGAAGGCGAATATGCTTTTGGCTTGTTGCGTACCGAGACAGGCGTGCACCGGTTGGTCCGCAAGTCGCCGTTTGACAGTTCAGGCGGACGCCACACCTCCTTTGCCTCCGTTTTTGTGTACCCCGAGATTGATGATTCGATTGAAATCAACATCAACCCTGCCGATGTACGTGTGGACACTTACCGTGCCAGCGGTGCGGGTGGTCAACATATTAATAAAACAGACTCAGCTGTTCGATTGACACACATTCCCACAAATACGGTTGTGCAATGTCAAGATGGACGCAGCCAGCACGGCAACCGAGAAGTGGCTTGGAAACGACTGCGCTCTAAATTGTATGACTTGGAAATGCGCAAACAACTAGAAGAACAACAAAAACTGGAAGACACAAAAACTGACGTCGGTTGGGGTCACCAGATTCGCAGTTACGTGCTGGACAACAGCCGCATCAAAGACCTGCGCACCAATGTTGAAACATCGGCGACGCAAAAGGTGTTGGACGGGGATTTGGATTTGTTCATTGAAGCATCGTTGAAGCAAGGGGTTTGAGTAGTGAATCAAATGTCAACGCTAGCATTGCAATTCACCGCTGGGCCGCCCCAAGGTGAATTAGCCGCCTTGGGGGGCAGCGCAGCACACGCAGTGGCAAGCGTGGAGGCATTCATCTTCGACATGGACGGCACGATGGTCGACTCCATGAAGCACCACGCGACGAGTTGGTTGACGTTTGCTGAAAAGCACAATGTCAAGCTAGGTATTGATGAAATGATGCGCCGCACGACAGGTCGTAATGGTTTGGAATGTGTGCGCGTGCTCTTAGACCAACCCGATTTAGACGAAGCCCATGCGTGGGCGATGGTGCATGAGAAAGAGCAGCTTTACCGCGATATTTTTGGGCCTATTTTTGCGGAAGTCGCTGGCTTCACGCAGTTTGCGATCCAAGCGCGGCAGCGTGGCCTCAAAATTGGTGTGGGAACAGCGGGCGATATTCACAACCTTGAATTTGTATTGGGTCATTTAAAAATGCAACCCGCTCCTGATGCCATCGCAAGAGGTGATGAAGGCTTTAGTGGCAAACCCACACCTGCTATTTTTTTAGCAGCAGCACAGCGTTTAGGTATAGCACCAGAAGCTTGTATTGTGTTTGAAGATGCGCCATTTGGCATTGAGGCCGCACGCCGTGCTGGTATGCGTGCGGTGGCGATTTGCACAGGCCACTCGGCTGAAGAACTGGCTGGGCCGCACGTTTTAACGGCGGTGCCAAGTTATTTGGAATTGTTGGAAACTGATTTTTTGGAGAAGATTCATGTCATTGCGTGACGACATCGACGCGGCTACTGCTGCCCCTGCCGTGCTGACCACCAAGCGGCTGGACTACACACCACCTGCGTATTGGATAGACACGGTCGATTTGACCTTTGATCTTGACCCTGTCAAAACCCGCGTGCTGAACAAAATGCACGTACGCCGCAATACCGAGGTACCGCAACAAGCGCTGAAGCTTGATGGTGATGAGTTGAATTTGTCGCGTGTCTTGGT
>CBDUEA010000024.1:0-11048 GCA_965365965.1 uncultured Polaromonas sp.
CGCCCACCCAATTTTTGGAATCGACCTGGATCTTTCAAGAAATCAACCCCCTCTTTGACTTCTTCTTTGGCTTCGTCGCAACCCGCCACGTCAGCAAATGTCACGGTATTGGCACTTTCATCCAATAATTTAGCTTTGCTTTTACCAAAGCTGAAGGGGCCGCTCTTACCACCACCTTGCATCTGTTTCATAAAGTAGACCCAAACGCCAATCAACAGCAACATAGGTCCCCAACTTACCAGCAAGGTCATCAGCAAAGAGCCTTCTTCACGTGGCTTCACGTCGAATTTGACGTTGTTAGCAATCAAGTCGCCAACCAAGCCCCGGTCAAGATAAGTTGCTGTGGTGCGAATTTTTTTATCGTCGTTGGTAATTCCAACGATTTCAGTTCCGCCTTGGCCTTCTTGTATCGTGGCGCTTTTGACTTGCTTATTGCGAATCTGCTCCAGAAATTCTGAATAGCCTACATAACCGGCACTAGCACCGCCCTTGGTCTCAAACTGCTTAAAAACAGTGAACAACACCATGGCGATAACCAACCACACGGCAATTTTTGAAAACCATTGATTATTCAAACGAGGCTCCTACCTTATTACTTACAGACCCACATGCGCATCATTTTAGGCGTTTCAAGTGGGAAGAGTGACTTTGTGGTCATTAATGCATTGATTTCTTGTGACTATTTGCTTATTTTTGACCCATACCAACCAAGAAGGTCTCCGATGACTCTGAGCGCGATGATTTTGGTTTAATAGCTTTGACTACTTTGAAGCTTGCCTTGAACATCAAAACCAATTGACTGTAGCCGCTGCCATGGAATACTTTTGCCACCAAAGCGCCTTCCGGTTTCATATGGTTTTTGCAAAAATCTATCGCCAATTCAATCAAATGCTCCACCCGAGCCGCATCTGCAGAGTCGATACCCGAAAGATTTGGCGCCATGTCTGACACCACCACATCAGCTAAATGCCCCTGCATCTGGGTGGATAACTGGGCTAACAGAGCTTCTTCGCGGAAATCGCCCTGAATAAAGGTCACACCTTCCACTGGCTCCATGGGTAACAAATCTAGCGCGATGATGGTGCCATTGAGTTCGCCAACAGCTGCACCGCCACCGGTAGCTGTTTTGGGAGACAACTTGCGTCGAATGTATTGACTCCAAGCACCCGGCGTCGACCCCAAATCCACGACCAAATGACCCGGTTTGATCAAATGGTGGGCTTCATCAATCTCTTTAAGTTTGTAGGCTGCGCGGGCACGGTAGCCTTCCCTTTTAGCCAATTTGACGTAGGTGTCATTCACATGATCGTTTAACCATGATTTATTGACTTTTTTACTCTGTGTTTTAACTTTCATCTTGTCCCATTATCGTCTTGTTGCTCCGAATCTTGGCTCAATCACCGATAATACGGGTATGTCTAAAATAATACTCACCCCTGCGCAGCGTAAAGTTCACCGCGCTGAAGCACACCACCTTGACCCCGTGGTGATGATAGGTAACGACGGCTTATCCGCTGCCGTGACCAAAGAAGTCAACGCCTCCCTCAACGCGCACGGCTTGATCAAAGTCCGTGTTTTGGGTGACGACCGCGTCGCCCGCGAAGCCATGTTTCAATCCTTGGCTGAAGAGTTGAGCGCAGCTCCGATTCAACACATAGGCAAACTGCTGGTGTTGTGGCGTCCGATTCCGGACATCAAAAAAGAACGTTCTGACGATGAAGAACGCATGGCGGGTCCGCGCGACTTCAAAGTCCTGAAATACAGCAGCCGTGGGGGACAACGTCCAGAGGTTAAAACGCTGCGCGTTTTAGGCAATCAGCGTTTGACGCAAGGTGGCAAAGTCAAACGTGCGCAGCCGAAGCAAATTTCAGAGAAAAAACGCAGTCAAACGTGATTTTATTGTGGGTTTTGAGGTGCTGCTAACTTGTACAGCACCACGCCTGCACTCAGCCATTGCAGCAGATACATCGCACTGCCCACGGCATGCCAGAGCATCAAATTCTCTCTCGCAACGATTCTGGGCGCCACGCCAAAAGCAACTAAAAGTGCAAGCAAAGTTCCAGATACTACAAAAATAATAGCAAAGTAGTTATTATTTACATTGGTTACAGTCATTTTTTGAGTATTTTCAGCTGATTTTGGTCTTAAAAGCAGCATCAAAACCAAGCCGCAAGCTACGGACACCCAGGTCTGCACTGCAAACAGTTTGGCGGCTATGTTGCCAGCCATGGCAGGCGTCGGTAAATTACTAAACAGCATGGGGACGACAAAAAACCCCAATGTCGTCAAGCTGCCCCACCACAGTGCAGCAACTAAAACCATTAATTTAGCGCTGATGACCGCACTCTTACTGGTTTGCATGAGGCATCTATCGAAATATGGCGAGCTTAAATGTAACGGACATTCACAATCTCAAAATGCTTGATGCCACCCGGTGCTTGCACTTCAGCCGTATCGCCCTCTACTTTGCCAATCAATGCGCGTGCAATCGGGCTACTGATGTTGACCAAACCGTACTTGATGTCCGCTTCGTCTTCACCAACAATTTGGTAGGTCACTTTATTGCCCGTGTCTTCGTCTTCCAAATCCACCGTCGAACCAAACACCACACGGCCGTCCGCATCCAAGGTGCTGGGGTCGATGACTTGTGCTGTTGACAATTTGCCCTCTAGCTCCACAATCCGCCCTTCAACAAAACCTTGTCGGTCTTTGGCCGCTTCGTATTCTGCGTTTTCGCTCAAATCGCCGTGCGAACGTGCCTCAGAAATAGCTGCAATCACGGCAGCGCGCTCAAAAGCTTTCAAGTTATGCAACTCGGCTTTCAAAATTTCAGCACCGCGTTTGGTGATAGGGAGAGTCGCAGGAAGTGTCGCCATAGTCGTAAAAAAAAATTAAGTTAAAAATCAATGCCCAAAATCAATGCTTAGTCAACGCCTATAAGCAGACATTCAATAGGCACTTATAAAGGCAAAACCGCCGAATATGACCTAAAAGGTCGTTCGGCGGTGATGAAGTTATTATGCCTGAAAGCTGTAAAACGTCAAAATGTTAGGCTAGTTGCGCATGCATCTCTTGCACAGAGATCACATCCAATTTGTCCATATGTTTCATGCCTTCCACCGCCGCCTCTGCACCAAAAATAGTGGTGAAGGTGGTGACACGTGCTAAGAGTGAGGAGGTACGGATGGCGCGTGAGTCGGCAATCGCGTTGCGGCGCTCTTCCACGGTGTTGATCACCATGGCGATTTCACCGTTTTTGATCATATCGACCACATGCGGGCGACCTTCAGTGACTTTGTTGACAACGGCGCATGGCACGCCCGCAGCGGCTATCGCTGCAGCTGTCCCTTTGGTTGCGACCACATCAAAACCCATAGCAACCAAAGCACGCGCAATATCGACTGCACGTGCTTTATCGTTATTTTTGACAGTTAAAAAGATCTTTTTAACGGCGTCTGTCGCACGCGGCAACTTCGTACCCGCGCCGAGTTGCGCTTTGACAAAGGCCTCACCAAAGGTTTTGCCCACACCCATCACTTCACCCGTGGACTTCATCTCTGGACCGAGAATCGTGTCCACACCCGGGAACTTGACGAAGGGGAACACCGCTTCTTTGACACTGAAATAAGGTGGCGTCACCTCTTCACCGATGCCTTGTGCATCCAGCGACTGTCCAACCATGCAGCGTGCCGCCACTTTGGCCAGCTGGATACCCGTAGCTTTGCTGACAAAGGGCACCGTACGCGACGCACGTGGGTTGACCTCTAGCACGTAGATCACGTCTTTGCCTTCAATCTGCTGAATGGCAAACTGCACATTCATCAAACCCACCACATTCAAGGCTTTGGCCATGGCAGCGGTTTGTCGCTTGATTTCAGCAATGGTGGCAGCCGTTAAGTAATACGGTGGCAGCGAACAAGCCGAGTCGCCACTGTGCACGCCGGCTTGTTCAATATGCTCCATCACACCGCCAATGAAAACACGCCCGGTGTCGTCACGCACAGCATCAACATCGCACTCAATCGCGTCGCTCAAGAAGCGGTCTAAGAGCACGGGCGAATCGTGGCTGACTTTGACGGCTTCGCGCATGTAGCGCTCCAAATCACGCTGCTCGTGGACGATTTCCATCGCACGACCACCCAGCACATAGCTTGGGCGCACGACCAAGGGATAGCCCAAGGCGCTGGCTTTTTCAAGTGCTTCTGGCTCGGTACGTGCCGTTGCATTGGGTGGTTGCTTCAAATTCAACTCATGCAGCAAGGCTGAAAAACGCTCGCGGTCTTCAGCAGCGTCAATCATGTCTGGCGTGGTACCGATGATGGGTACGCCGTTAGCTTCTAAAGCCAAAGCAAGCTTCAAAGGCGTTTGACCGCCGTATTGAACAATCACACCGACAGGTTTTTCAATCGCCACAATTTCCAGTACATCTTCCAGCGTGACGGGCTCAAAATACAAGCGATCCGAGGTGTCGTAGTCGGTCGAGACCGTTTCAGGGTTGCAGTTGACCATGATGGTCTCGTAGCCGTCTTCGCGCATGGCCATAGCTGCGTGAACGCAGCAGTAGTCAAACTCAATACCTTGACCAATGCGGTTCGGGCCACCGCCCAGCACCATGATTTTTTTCTTGTCGCTGGGCGCGGCTTCGCACTCGCTGCCAGCGGCTTCGTAAGTCGAATAGAGATAAGCCGTATTGGATGCAAACTCTGCGGCGCAGGTGTCCACGCGCTTATAGACGGGGCGAACGCCCGCTGCATGACGCGCTTCACGAATGGCCGTATCTGTCGTCCGCAGTTGCTTCGCCAAGCGACGGTCTGAAAAGCCCTTTTGCTTCAAAATACGTAGCGTATCAGCATCGATTTTATCGAGCGTCGTGGTTTCCAGCTCCAATTCGATTTTGACGATTTCTTCAATTTGAACCAAAAACCAAGGGTCTATTTTGGTCAAAGCAAACACCTCGTCCACGCTCATGCCCATGGCAAAAGCATCGCCGACGTACCAGATACGCTCAGGACCTGGCGCACCCAGTTCCTTTTCCAAAACTTCACGGTCCTGGGTTTTCTCGTTCATGCCGTCCACGCCGACTTCCAAGCCGCGCAGCGCTTTTTGGAAGGACTCTTGAAAGGTACGTCCCATCGCCATGACTTCACCCACCGACTTCATCTGCGTCGTCAGGCGCGAATCGGCCGTCGGAAATTTTTCAAATGCAAAACGTGGGATTTTGGTGACCACGTAGTCGATGCTGGGCTCGAAACTGGCCGGTGTCGTACCGCCTGTGATGTCGTTGCGCAACTCATCCAAGGTGTAACCACAAGCCAATTTGGCGGCAACTTTGGCAATCGGGAAACCTGTGGCTTTAGAGGCAAGTGCCGATGAACGTGAGACACGCGGGTTCATCTCAATCACCACCATGCGGCCATCGACCGGGTTGATGGAGAACTGAACGTTTGAGCCACCAGTGTCGACGCCAATTTCACGCAGCACAGCGAGAGATGCATTGCGCAGGATTTGGTATTCTTTGTCGGTCAAGGTCTGCGCTGGCGCGACGGTGATGGAGTCACCCGTGTGCACGCCCATCGGGTCCAAGTTTTCAATCGAGCAAACGATGATGCAGTTGTCCGCCTTGTCGCGCACCACTTCCATCTCGTACTCTTTCCAGCCGAGCAAGGATTCTTCAATCAACAGCTCGTTGGTGGGTGAGGCTTCCAAGCCACGCTTGCAAATTTCTTCAAATTCTTCAGCGTTGTAAGCTATACCGCCACCGGTGCCCCCCAGCGTGAAACTTGGGCGAATAACAGTGGGGAAACCCAGCGTTTTTTGCACATCCCAAGCCTCGGTCATGCTGTGCGCAATACCCGAACGCGCCGAGCCTAGACCAATTTTGGTCATCGCGTCTTTGAACTTCAAGCGATCTTCAGCTTTGTCAATCGCTTCTGGCGTTGCACCAATCAGCTCAATCGGCTTACCCGTTGCAGCACCGGTGTACTTTTGCAAGACACCGTTGTGCCACAGATCGAGCGCGCAGTTCAGTGCCGTTTGGCCACCCATGGTTGGCAAAATCGCATCAGGACGCTCTTTGGCAATGATTTTCTCAACTGTTTGCCACGTGATAGGTTCGATGTAAGTGATATCTGCCGTGGCAGGGTCGGTCATGATCGTGGCGGGATTGCTGTTGATCAAGATGACTTTGTAGCCCTCTTCACGCAAAGCTTTGCAGGCCTGCACGCCAGAATAGTCAAATTCACAGGCTTGACCAATGATGATCGGACCCGCGCCGATGATGAGGATACTTTTGAGGTCTGTACGTTTTGGCATTATGTGTTCTCCCCAGCTTTTTCCATCAAACCGACAAAGCGGTCAAACAGATAGCCGATGTCTTGTGGTCCAGGTGATGCCTCAGGATGACCTTGGAAGCTGAAAGCTGGTTTGTCCGTGCGGACGCAACCTTGCAGCGTACCGTCAAACAAGCTGATGTGGGTGGCACGCAGGTTCATAGGCAAAGTATCCATGTCCACCGCAAAACCGTGGTTTTGGCTGGTGATGCTGACGCGACCCGTGTCTAAATCTTTGACGGGATGGTTTGCCCCATGGTGACTTGACTTCATTTTAAAAGTCTTGGCACCGCTGGCCAAAGCAAGTATTTGATGACCAAGGCAAATGCCGAAGAGCGGGATACCTTGTTCAATAAATTCTTGTGTCGCTGCAATGGCGTAATCACATGGCTCTGGATCGCCAGGACCATTGGACAAGAAAATGCCTTGCGGGTTGAGCTTCAGCACCTCAGCGGCAGAGGTTTGCGCAGGCACAACGGTGACGCGACAACCACGTTGCGCCAACATGCGCAGGATGTTGTACTTGACGCCGAAGTCATAAGCCACGACATGGAATTTGGCATCTGAAGCGATTTGTTCGCTGTAACCATCTTTACCGCTCAATGTCGGGTTAGATAACTGCCACTCGGTTTGTGTCCAAGCGTAGGTTTGGGTAGTGGATACCACTTTGGCCAAATCCAAACCCGCCATGTTAGGGGCGGATTGCGCCAAGGCAATGGCTTTTTCTTTCAAGGCAGCCGTCACAGACTCACCTTCAGCCAAGGCCATGATGCAGCCGTTTTGCG
This sequence comes from uncultured Polaromonas sp., assembly GCA_965365965.1. Classification (GTDB taxonomy): domain Bacteria; phylum Pseudomonadota; class Gammaproteobacteria; order Burkholderiales; family Burkholderiaceae_C; genus Aalborgiella. The sequence goes on from CBDUEA010000024.1 coordinate 7,115, forward strand.
CTCCGTGGGTACGTAGGTGACGGGTCAATTGGCGGGTATCAATACCGGCGATGGCGATGGTTTTTTCTTTGACCAAATACTCGGTCAAACTCATGGTTGAACGGAAATTAGAAGCCAAAAGCGGCAGATCTTTGATGATCAGTCCGGCAACTTGAACTTTAGCGGCTTCAACGTCTTGTTCGTTTGTGCCGTAATTGCCAATATGCGGGTAAGTCAGGGTGACGATTTGTTGGCAGTAGCTGGGGTCCGTCAGGATTTCCTGGTAGCCAGTCATGGAGGTGTTGAAAACAACCTCACCGACGGTGTGACCTGCGTCTTGAGACGCAGCACCAATAGAAGATCCGACAAAGACCGTGCCGTCTGCGAGCGCCAAGATGGCTGGGGGTGGCATCGCTTGAGAGACAAAAGCACTGGGTTCTCCGAATATGTAACGGGTACGCCCAAGCTTGGCTCTGATGTGACTCTTGGAGAGTCAGTTTCGAGCGGCTTTGTAAGGGAAAAGCTTTTGTTGCGCTAGGCGTACGGTGGGTTGATATGAAAGCCACTAATTATAGCTGAGCCGTAGAGGCTTTTAAGGCGAGTAGCCATGAAAACCATCTCAATTGACAGGGCTGACAGGCTTCATGCTTAATTTTTTAGTCGCTAGAAACATATCCCCTATTTATGTGATGCAGTGATTTTTTTTGAAATGTACAGTTCTCAACACCCAAACAGGAGAAACTACCATGCGTTATATTTACATACTGTTCTTTTTCACTTTTTCCGCATTCGCACAAACGTCGTTAACAACAGAGTTCTTGGCGGATTCAACCATACCTACTGACGATGCTTTAAGGGCACATCTTTCAGGGAAAAATTTTAATGCTAAACCTGCCGCAGGAGCGGCTTGGCGAATGCAATACAAAGCTGACGGTTATGCTTTTATAAACATTAGCAATGGCTACAGCGATTCAGGTAAATGGCGCGTTGAAAAAGGTCAGCTTTGCACTGACTTTAAAAAAACAACGCCCAGCTGCAGCGACACTAGATTAAAAAATGAGGTTCTTTACGTCAAACGAGTTAGCAATGGAGAAATTCTAGCTTTCGAAATTGATTAGTTTTTAAGCTTCTAAATCAACCACCGAACTCGCATGCAAACAAATAGCCGCCGCCGCAGCGACATTCAGCGACTCTTCGCCGCCGGGCTGGCCGATCCGTACTGACACTTCTGCTTGCGCTAGCAGTTCGGGGCGTACGCCCTGCCCTTCGTGACCCATCACCCAAGCGCAGGGGTGCGGTAACTGCTTGTTTTGCATGAGATTTTGCAAAAAGTCGCCTTGGTGCGAGCTGGTGACGACTAGGGGTACGGTTAAAGCCGACAAATCATCCAAACTCGCGCTTTCAACCAACTGCAAGCCAAAGTGCGCCCCCATGCCGGCGCGCAGGACTTTGGGGCTCCACAATGCTGCCGTGCCGGTGAGCGCGATGACTTGTTTGAAGCCAAACGCTGCCGCGCTGCGCAGGATGGAGCCAACGTTACCGGCGTCTTGAACGCGGTCCAAGATGACAGTGGAGACGTTGGGTGACAGCTGCACGGACGTCGGTAGATCAACGAGAAAACCCATCTTTGCGGGTGATTCCAAACCGCTGATGTCTTGCCATAACTTATCACTAATTACTATATTTTTTATAGCTACTGAGGTAAATAATACGCCGGCTAGAGGCCAAAATGACTCTGAAAATACAGCTATAGCCGGTTTGATGCCGCGTACCAGAGCTGCACTGCACAAATGGTCACCTTCCAGCCAAACCCGGCCCGCTTTGCGGTAGGCCGTGCTCTCAGAACTGAGCTTACGCAGCTCTTTGAGGAAGGGATTTTCCCGCGATGTGATGTGAGTGATGTCTGAAGAAGTCATGATTTTTCACCCACATTAATCCCTAAATGCAGCACCTTGGTCACCGGTGCAAAGGTTTTTCGGTGTTCGGGGCAGGCACCAAATTCATTCAGTGCGACCAAATGCTGCGCTGTGCCGTAGCCTTTGTGTTGATCGAACCCGTATTGCGGGTGCTTGACGTGCAACTCGGCACACCAGCGGTCACGGGTGACTTTGGCCAAGATTGAGGCGGCGGAGATGGCTGCGACTTTGCTGTCGCCTTTCACAATCGCCTCAGCCAGCACGTCTAAGGTCGGAATTCGGTTGCCATCGACCAGCACTTTGACGGGTTTGAGGCGCAGCCCCTCCACCGCACGGCGCATGGCCAGCATAGTGGCTTGAAGGATGTTGATGTCGTCAATCTCCGCCACACTGGCCTGCGCGATGGAGCAGCACAGGGCCTTGGCGCGAATTTCATCGTAGAGTTTTTCACGGCGGGGCGGGCCCCCGGGGTTTGGAATCGCCCAAGCCTTTGATGGGGTTCAAGTCGTCCAAAATCACGGCGGCAGCCACTACAGGTCCAGCCAAGGGACCACGGCCGGCTTCGTCGACTCCAGCCATCAACCCTGGTGCGTCCCACACCAAGGCGACTTGCTCAGCAACCAGGGGGTTGGCTGACGACTTTTTTGACCGCTTAGCTGCTACTTTATTAACGGGCTTAGCTTGCGGTTTTGTCGTTGTTGGCTTGGGTAAGGACTTGGGCGATGGCATGGGCAGCGAGTTCAGAAGTGTTTCGTAAGAGCAGATGGTGCAAATCGGTGAAGGTTTGCTCTAAGGCTGCTATTTTCTCAGGTTTATCTAGCCAAGCCAGTGTCGCGGCGGCTAAAGCTTGCGGCGTGGCAGCATGCTGCAGCAGCTCGGGCACCACAAAATCTCTGCACAAAATATTGGGCAACCCAACCCACGGCTGCAACTTTTTACGCAACATGATTTGGTAAGACAACCAGTTGAGGGCGTAGCTGATGACCATCGGGCGTTTGTACAAAGCAGCCTCCAGCGTGGCGGTGCCACTGGCGATGAGGGTGACATCACAGGCTTCTAAAGCAAGATGCGACTGTCCAGATAAGATGATTAGCTGCTCTGCAACACCGCATTCTTGTGCAATTTTTTGCAGCAAAGCCAGATGTTTGGGTACTGATGGAACTACTATTTGTATAGCATGATTCGCTTTAATCATGCTGGCTGCAGCCAAAAAAAACTTTGGTGCAAGGTGTTTAATCTCGCTCAATCGGCTACCGGGTAAAACCGCGACAACAGGGTCGTTTAGACGCAAACCAAGACGTTGTCGAGCCTTGGATTTGTCAGGCTGCAAGGGAATGACAGAGGCTAAAGGGTGACCAACATAGGTAGCTTTGACGCCATGTTTGGCCAACAATTCAGGCTCGAAAGGAAAAATGCACAACACATGGTTAACGCTGGTCTTGAGCTTTTCAACCCGTTTTGGCCGCCAAGCCCAGAAGGACGGGCAAACGAAATGGACGGTTTTAATACCTTCAGCTTTGAGATCTGCCTCTAATTGGAGGTTGAAATCAGGGGCATCAACACCGATGAATACATCAGGTCGCTGTGCCAGCAATTTGACTTTGAGCTGATTTCGGATGCCCAAAATCTCGCGGTAATGGCGCAGTGCGTCTACATAGCCAAAAACGGAGAGTTTGTCGCTAGGCCACCAAGCTTTGAAGCCACGCTGCTGCATCTGCGGGCCACCGATACCAAAGGTCTGAACTTGCGGCCATTGTTGTTGAACGCCTTCTAACAACAAGCCAGCGAGCAAGTCGCCCGAGGTTTCACCTGCGACCATGGCGAATTGAGGGACAATTTCTGACGAGCCCTTGTCCACAGCAGTTTGCACCACTTTATTTAGCGAGCTATGCCACGAGTGGCTTGAGATAAAAAATCGTCCATCAGCGCAATATCCGCAGCGGCCAAAGGCTGCGATTTCACCAAATCAGCCATTGCCGCGCGCGCTTGGCTCAAGGTTTTGTCTGATCGGTAGAGTAATTTGTGCATCTGCTTTACAG
>CBDUEA010000025.1:0-10936 GCA_965365965.1 uncultured Polaromonas sp.
GCATAAAAGCATCTGTTACGCCAACGGATACATTGAAGTTATTCCATCGACCTGGTGTACGTTTTGCCGTAATAAACTCTAAAACATCAGGGTGATCGATCCGAAGTACACCCATCTGTGCGCCCCTACGCGATCCAGCACTTTCAACGGTGGAACAAGACTGATCGAACACGTTGATATAACTACAGGGTCCTGATGCGATTGATGCCGTAGCCTTAACCTGCGCTCCGCGCGGGCGAATACGAGAAAAATCATAACCCACGCCTCCACCACGGCGCATCGTCTCGGCAGCTTCGCGCAGGGCTTCATAAATACCAGGATAGCCAGCGTCGTCCACACCTTGAATGCAGTCACCCACAGGTTGCACAAAGCAATTGATCAGCGTAGCCTGAATAGACGTGCCTGCAGCGCTCATAATGCGTCCTGCTCCTATGGCACCCGCCTTTAGATTATTCAAAAATAAGGTTTCGAACTTTGTCTGTTCGGCTGGCGCTTCCACACTGGCCAGTGCACGCGCCACTCGCAAGTAAACATCATGCGCACAAGTTTCACCAGTTTTGAGGTATTTTTCACGCAAAACATCTTCGCTGATCGGCTGCATGGGCATGGTTTCAAAAAGGTCCGTAGGTTTGTCTCGCTTCATGGAAAACCAATCTTTCTATTTTGTGAACGTATCTTTTTGTGAGTTAGCTATACGGAAATAATTTGTCCGTCGTGTTCGACATAAGGCTGGTAGGGACCCGTGCCGCTGTGTAAGGCTACAGAGGCTGGTACAAAATCACCCTTCTGTACATCAAAGACATGGATTTCCCCATCTTCTATGACATAGTGCCAGCCGTGCAATGTCAATCTTCCGGCCTCTACTTCGCGGCGCACCATGGGATAGTCCATCAGCCGTTCAAGTTGAAGCACGACAGAGCGCTGTTCAGTCCGGCGCATGGCCTCAGGACCAGGCTGCACCGGCAACAAGGCCTCTTTGACAAGCTTTAGCCAAGCTTTGAGGGCAATGGCCTCATCGGGCACACCTTCATAGGCTGCTCGAATACCACCACACTGGCTGTGACCGCACACCACTATGCGTTCGACCTTCAAACTCAGTACTGCGAACTCAATGGCTGCTGTGGTACCGTGCAGTCCATGCGAGCCATCATATGGCGGAATGAAAGCACCCACATTTCGTACAATGAATAACTCGCCCGGACCCGTACCCGTCAGCAAATAAGGAACTAAGCGTGAATCTGAGCAGCCAATGAACAGCGTCTTGGGGTGCTGCCCTTGCGCCATCAAGTCCTGAAAACGTTGCTGGTGCAGGGGAAAATAGTCAGACTTAAAATCCCGCAAACGCAGCAACAAATCATCAGGAATCGCAACCTCTTCGTTCATTGAACCAATGGAGAATCTGCACCTTCAAGGTCAACACCCTCAACCATCGCCTGCCCTACCAATAGGCTCATGTATTGACGTAGCGCTTTGGAGCGTGATTGCAGTGTTAACTGTAGGGCAATGCGTTGTTGCACTTCGGCGTAAGCCGGCACAACGCCGGCGCGGCGCTCTAACACCTCTATGATGTGAAAACCAAAGCGGCTGTGCACCAACATTGGATGGATGCCCAAGCTACCTTGGTGGTGCGACTGGTGGAATAGCTCTTTGGTTAGTTCGGGGGCGCAGTCGTCCGGACCGACCCAGCCCAAATCTCCACCCTGTGTGCTGGTGGGGCAGTTTGACAGTTCACCCGCCAGCTGCGCAAAGCGGCTGGGCGGTGTGTCCTTATGGGTTAGCTCCAGTAACGCTTTTTCTGCGTGTACAGCCAATGCCTGAACGTTGATGCCGGGCGTGACCGCAAACAGGATGTGGCGCAAATGCAGTGCTTGACCAACCGTAAACTGTGTGGTGTGCGCTTGGTAATAGCGCTGACACTCATCTTCGTGCGGCTGTGGGGTGTGGACTTCGGCATCGACCATGGCCTCAAGTACCTGACGTTCGGCTTCAGCGAGGTCAGGAGCTAGCTTGACATCGACTGGCGCTAGCAACCCCTGTTCCACAGCGTGCTGGCGCAGTAATTCGGTATGAGCTAGTTCTCGCAGTTCGTCTTCAAGCGGACGCTGACCCCTAGGGTGCAACGCTATACCGTTAATGGTGGCAATGGGCACCTCTTGGGGCGTTGACAACGGGGCGGCGCCTGCAGCGTTAAGGCCTGCGCTGGCGGTGACACCGGCGCCGCAGCCACAGCTGCCACCGGTGCTGGCGCAGCCGGTGTTCATGGAAGCAGATGTAGTCATGGGAATAGTCCTGTGTTCAGTTTAGGTTCAGTGCTTGACACCGCGGCCACCGCTTTGCATGGTTTGGCGAGGGGCGGGCGAGGTGCGGGTAGTAGTCTTGCCCACGTCCAATCGGCGACTGCGCACCACCTGGTAGGGGCGGAACAGGTAGCCGACCGAGGCAAAACCGCTCCAAATGTGAACCAAACGGCTGAACGGGAACAGCAGAAAGATGGTCATGCCAAACACAATATGGATCAGGTAAGGCCAAGGCAGTCCGGCCAATACCTCGGCATCCACTGTGCGCAACGTCAAGATGCGCTGAGCCCAATCGGCCAGTATCAGCATCACACCGCCGTCCGAGTGTGCCCACGAGAACGGCAGGGTAACCAAGCCTATCACCAGTTGCACCCACAAGATGATGAGGATCGCCAGATCGGTCTTGTGACTAGTGTAGCGAATGCGCTCGTCAAACATGCGGCGGTAGATGAGCATCGATAGGCCGATAAAGCACAGCACGCCAGCCGTACCACCCGAGTATATAGCCACACGCTGCTTGAACGATGCCTCCATAAAATTGGCATAGAACGCATGCGGTGCCAGTAGACCCACCAGATGGCCAAAGAACAGAAACAAGATGCCGACGTGGAATAAATTGCTGCCCCAGCGCAACAGGCCCGTGCGCAACAGCTGCGACGAGTCACTTTTCCAAGTGTATTGGTCGCGGTCGAAGCGCAGCAAACTGCCAAGCAAAAACACCGTTAGACAGATGTAGGGGTAGACCCCAAAGAGAAAACCATGAAGGGATGTCATTGCTATGCTCCTAAAGATGAACCGGCCGGGCGCGCGGCGCGCGGCACGATGTGGATGGGTTGCGCTTGGTCGGGCCGCGACTGGCCCTTGGAAGAGCAGCCGTCAAAGACAACCGGCTCCTCCCATACAGCATCGATAGGTTCGTCGGCTGCTACCTCGACTGGCGAGGCTTTCTCACCGGCCAGTTCCAGCAGCGCACCAAGCACCGTAGCATAAGGGCTTTCGCGTTTCTGCAGGGCAGCAAAGATGGCGTTAAAGATGTGCGCCATTTCCCCCAGAAACTCGCGCGCTTGGCGCGGCTCAAGTGTGGAGGCGAACTCTAGCACCACAGGCAAGAAGTCTGGCAGCTCACCCTCGCCAAGAAACAAGCCAGCCTGCTCGTAGGTTTTGGTCAGGTCGATCATGGCCGGACCTCGGTCGCGCGAATCACCGTGTACATGTTCGAATAGATGTAACGACGTGGCGCGTCCGCGGTCAAACAACTCTACGTACTCAGCCTCGACCTCCAGCACGGCCTTACGACCGAGTGTAGCTATTAGCCCATCGAGTTCGGCCAGACGAGGCGCTGCTAGCGCACGCTCTTCGTGCAAAGCGGCACACATGTCGGACAAATGGGCACATAGTTTAGCATCGGGGTAACCCAGCAGCAGTGCGAGCACCCGAAGACTCTTGCTGGCCTGGGGAGCGGAATTAAAAAGAGACATGCTTCAGACCTCCATCTTGATTGGAATTGTGCGCTTCTTGCTGCCACCGAAAAGGCTTACTTCGCTGCTGCCTTCCGAGCAACCATTACCGAAAGTGAACCCGCAACCACCGCGCACGTCAAAGGCATTTTCAGCGTATTCACGGTGCGAGGTTGGGATGACGAAACGGTCTTCGTAGTTGGCAATCGCCATGATGTGGTACATCTCCTCAACCTGCGCCACTGTAAGATTGGCTTGTGCCAGTACAGCAAGATTCTGTTCGTTATCCACATGCTTGCTACGCTGGTAGGAGCGCATGGCCATCATGCGTTGCAAAGAGCGAATCACCGGTCCGGTATCACCGGCAGTCAGCAGGTTCGCCAAATACTGCACGGGGATGCGCATTTGTGCGATGTCTGGCAGTTCGCCATTGATGCCGATCATTCCAGCGTTAGCTGCCGAGGTGATGGGCGAGAGCGGTGGCACATACCAGACCATAGGCAGCGTGCGGTACTCGGGGTGCAGTGGCAAAGCCACCTTCCAGTCCACGGCCATCTTGTAAACCGGGCTCTTGCGGGCACCTTCCAGCCACGCTTCAGGAATTCCGTCCTTGCGCGCCTGCTCAATCACTGCTGGATCATTAGGGTCAAGGAAAATATCCAACTGAGCTTGGTACAAGTCCTTGTCATCCGGCACACTGGCTGCCTCTTGGATACGGTCGGCATCGTACAAGATAACGCCGAGATAACGGATGCGACCCACACAGGTCTCAGAGCAAACTGTCGGTTGACCGGCTTCGATACGTGGGTAGCAGAAGGTACACTTCTCAGCCTTACCGCTCTTCCAGTTGTAATAAATTTTCTTGTACGGGCAACCTGAGACGCACATGCGCCAGCCGCGGCACTTGTCCTGGTCGATTAGCACAATGCCGTCTTCCTCGCGCTTGTAGATCGAGCCCGAAGGACACGATGCAACGCAAGCCGGGTTCAGGCAGTGCTCGCACAGACGCGGCAGGTACATCATGAAGGTGTTTTCAAACTGGCCAACCATGTCTTTTTGAACTTGATCGAAGTTGGCCAAGTTGGCATCCTTGCTGCGTTTGGCGAACTCACCACCCAAAATCTCTTCCCAGTTCGGTCCCCACTCGATTTTTTCCATGCGCTTGCCGGTGATCAAGCTGCGCGGACGGGCTGTCGGTGTGGCCTTCATCTCAGGTGCCGACTGCAGATGGTCGTAATCGAAGGTAAAGGGTTCGTAGTAGTCGTCAATCTGCGGCATATTCGGGTTGGCAAACAGGCGCATCAGCATCTTCCACTTACCACCTTGCTTTGGTTCGATGGAGCCATCGGCCTTGCGCACCCAACCGCCGTTCCACTTGTCCTGGTTTTCCCACTCTTTGGGGTAGCCAATGCCGGGCTTGGTTTCAACGTTGTTGAACCAAGCGTACTCCATGCCAGGTCGGCTGGTCCAGACATTCTTGCAGGTGACTGAACAAGTGTGGCAGCCAATGCACTTATCAAGGTTCAGCACCATGCCGATTTGAGCGCGTACCTTCATGCTGATTCTCCCATTTGTTGCACCGAGAAGGCGCGTTCATCGTCACGTGGCGTATCCAGCCAGTCGACCTTATCCATCTTGCGCACAACAACGAACTCATCACGGTTGGTGCCAATGGTTCCATAGTAGTTGAACCCATAGCTCAACTGGGCATAGCCACCGATCATGTGCGTGGGTTTCAAGACGATGCGGGTTACCGAGTTGTGGATACCGCCGCGCTGGCCGCTGATCTCTGAGCCAGGTGTGTTGACGATCTTTTCCTGTGCGTGGTACATCATGACCATGCCAGGTTTCACACGCTGGCTAACAACTGCACGTGCCGCAATCGCGCCATTGACGTTGTAGGCCTCGATCCAGTCGTTGTCCTCTACACCAATCGTTTTGGCATCGTCTTCACTGAGCCAGATAATCGGTCCGCCACGGCTCAGCGTAAGCATGATCAAGTTGTCGGTATAAGTCGAGTGAATACCCCATTTTTGGTGCGGTGTAATAAAGTTCAGCAAAATTTCTGTGTTGCCATTGCTGCGGATGTTGTGCACTCCCGCAGTCGCCTTCAGGTTCACTGGCGGACGGTAGCTGGCCAAGCCTTCACCAAAGGCTAGCATCCATGGGTGGTCTTGGTAAAACTGCTGGCGACCAGTGAGTGTGCGCCATGGGATGTATTCATGCACGTTGGTGTAACCAGCATTGTACGACACGGTTTCCGATTCAATGCCGCTCCAAGTGGGCGAGCTAATGATCTTGCGCGGCTGCGCCTGGATATCGCGAAAACGGATTTTCTCGTCTTCGCGGTGCAGCGCCAAATGCGTGTGATCGCGTCCGGTCTGCTTGCCCAGCGCCTGCCAAGCCTTAACCGCCACATGGCCATTGGTCTCAGGTGCCAACTGCAGCACCATCTCGCAAGCGTCAATGTCGCTGTTGATACGCGGCATGCCCTGGGTCACGCCAGGCTCTGTAACCAAGCCACTGAGCTGGCCCAGTTGTGTCACCTCGGTCTGCGTATTCCACGAAATACCTTTGCCGCCGTTGCCGATCTTGTTTAGCAAGGGGCCGACTGCGGTGAAGCGCTTGAAAACGTTCGGGTAGTCGCGTTCGATCACTTGCATCTGCGGCGCAGTCTTGCCGGGAATCAGGTCGCATTCGCCGCGCTTCCAATCCTTCACGTCAAAGGGCTGCGCCAGCTCGCCTGGAGAGTCATGCTGCATGGGAGTGAGCACCATTTCTTGCTCGACACCCAGATGGCCTTCGCACAGCTCGCTGAACTTCTTGGCAAAACCCTTGTAGATTTCCCAGTCGCTTTTGGACTGCCACACCGGATCAACGGCGGTGGACAGTGGGTGAATGAAAGGGTGCATGTCGCTGGTGTTGAGGTCATTCTTCTCATACCAAGTGGCAGTGGGCAGCACGATGTCCGAGTACAAGCAGGTTGTACTCATGCGGAAATCAAGCGTGACCAGCAGGTCCAACTTACCCTCAGGTGCTTTGTCATGCCAAACCACTTCTTCTGGCTTGCCATCTTCAGCGCCCAAGTCTTTGCCCTGCACACCATTGTCGGTGCCTAACAGATGCTTGAGGAAATACTCGTGTCCTTTGCCTGAAGATCCAATGATGTTGGAGCGCCAGACAAACATGTTGCGTGGCCAGTTGTCGGGGTGATCTGGGTCTTCGCAGCTCATCTTTAGCGAGCCGTCTTTCAGTGACTGCACCACATAGTCCTTAGCGTCCAAGCCCGCGGCCTTCGCGTCCTTGACCACTTGCATTGGATGCGTTTGCAACTGCGGTGCTGACGGCAACCAACCCATGCGCTCCGCGCGTACGTTGTAGTCAATCATGCTACCGCGATAGAGTTTCTTGTCAGCCAGAGGCGACAGCACCTCATCCACACCGAGCTTCTCATAGCGCCACTGGTTGGTGTGCGCGTAGAAGAAGCTGGTACTGTTCATCTGCCGTGGTGGACGGATCCAGTCCAACGCAAATGCCAGCGGTGTCCAGCCAGTTTGTGGGCGCAGTTTTTCTTGGCCCACATAGTGCGCCCAACCACCTCCACTTTTACCAATGCATCCACACATCATCAGCATGTTGATGACAGCGCGGTAGTTCATGTCACTGTGGTACCAATGGTTCATGCCGGCACCGATGATGACCATGGAACGGCCTTCCGTTTTGTGTGCGTTTTCGGCAAATTGGCGCGCCACCGAGATGATCTGGTCTCGCGACACACCGGTGATCTGCTCCTGCCAAGCTGGGGTGTAGGGCGTGTTGTCATCATAGCTAGTAGCCGCCAACTCGCCGGGCAAGCCGCGTGCAATACCGTACTGCGCCACTTGCAGGTCAAACACGGTGGCCACTAGGATCGAGCGATCTTCTCCTTCCTTGCCTAACGAAATACGTTGCACAGGCACCGTTCGCACCAAGACATCGCCCTGCTCGTTGTTAGGAAAGTGATCATGGTGAATGCCGCCAAAGTATGGAAAACCAACTTTGGCACTATCGGTGCTGGGCTCAACTCCTTCCATAACCGACAGCTTGAGCGAGACCTCGTCACCTTGGCGGGCTTCTTTGGACTCTAGATTCCACTGCCCAGCATCAGCACGTCCATCAGGTCCCCAGCGGAATCCGATGGCTCCCTGCGGCACGACTACTTTACCTTGGGCATCAAAGGCCAAGGTTTTCCATTCAGGGTTGTTCGCCTGACCGAGCTTACCGTTAAAGTCTGACGCGCGCATATAGCGATCAGGCACCATGACGGTCTCGCCGTTTTCCAACTGATGTTCCTTGAGCATCACCAGCATGGGCAGGTCGGTATAGCGGCGTGCGTAATCGTCAAAGTAGGCTGAACGCGGCTGGCCATTACCACCAAAGTAGAAATCTTTCAAGATCACATGACCCATGGCCATGGCGACGGCGGCGTCGGTTCCTTGCTTAGGGTGCAGCCACAGATCAGACAGCTTAGCAACTTCGGAATAGTCGGGCGTGATGGCGACCGTCTTGCATCCCTTGTAGCGGACCTCAGTGAAGAAGTGAGCGTCGGGCGTGCGCGTTTGCGGCACATTCGAGCCCCAAGCAATGATGAAGCTAGAGTTGTACCAGTCAGCAGATTCGGGCACGTCTGTTTGCTCACCCCAAACTTGCGGACTACTCGGAGGTAAGTCGCAGTACCAATCGTAGAAGCTCATGCAAACGCCGCCAATCAGCGACAAATAGCGCGAACCCGACGCATAGCTGACCATCGACATCGCTGGAATCGGAGAGAAACCGATGATGCGATCAGCGCCGTGTTGCTTGATGGTGTAAATGTTGGACGCGGCGATCAGCTCATTGACCTCGTCCCATGTCGAACGCACCATGCCGCCCAAACCACGCACACTCTGGTAGTCACGCCGCTTGGCATCGTCCTGTACTACGGCAGCCCAAGCCTCGACAGGCGGCAATGTGAGGCGTGCTTCGCGCCAGTGCTTGAGCAAGCGCGCACGAATCATCGGGTATTTGACGCGGTTAGCGCTGTATAAATACCAGCTGTAACTTGCACCGCGCGAGCAGCCGCGTGGTTCATGGTTGGGCATATCCCAGCGGGTGCGTGGGTAGTCAGTCTGTTGGGTTTCCCAAGTGACGATGCCGCCTTTAACGTAAACCTTCCAAGAGCATGAGCCCGTGCAGTTCACGCCGTGCGTGCTACGCACGATTTTGTCGTGCGCCCAGCGGTTGCGGTAGGCATCTTCCCAAGTACGGTCTTCGGCGGTGGTGACGCCGTGGTCGCCAGAGAAAGACTCTCTGGGATTAGAAAAATAACTTAGTCGATCTAGAAAGTGGCTCATGCGGTACCTCTATTAAAAATATTGCCGAATTGGCTGCAGGCAAAGATGTAGCAATTACGAGCAGCTATGAAAAATGTAACAAATATGATCATGGGTTTCTAATTTCTGATCCTGCACGTAGGTAGAACCACCAATTCAAGAGTAAACAAAGTGCATAGAAAACCGCAAAACCATACATGGCCATTTGTGGCGTTCCGAGTTTGATCTGCTGGCCGATGACTACCGGTGCGATAAAAGCACCGTATGCAGCAATGGCCGAGGTCCAACCGAGCACAGGACCCGCTTGTTGACTGTCGAAGATAACGCCAATACTGCGGAAAGTCGAGCCATTGCCGATGCCGCTTGCGGCAAACAGCACTATGAAGAGTGCAAGAAACACAAAAAAGTATTGTTCCGGCGTGGCCGATTGATAGGCTTGCATCATCACGTAGCCCACTGCAACAGCGGCAATGGCCATGATCCCGCAGACCCACTGGGTGACGATCGAGCCGCCGACTTTGTCAGCAATCCAGCCGCCCACAGGTCGGATCGCTGCGCCCACAAATGGTCCGATCCAAGCGTAGGCGAGAACGGCGGGCCCATTCGGATTAACTACTGTGTGCCGCATAATCCCATTGGCATCTGGCACATGGCTGATACCGAATATCACCTTCATCGACAATGGCAGCGCCATCGAAAAACCGATGAAGGATCCAAAGGTCACGATATACAAGATGGTCAGTGACCAAGTATGTTTGTTGCTGAAAATCGCGAACTGTTTGGCGACGTTTTCCTTCATCGCGCCAAAGGCAGTGACTTTCATTACCATGAGCGTACTGACAATAATCAGCGGCATCGCCAGCCACATATTCAACACACCCAGGCCGCTGGGTGCTGGTAGGTAAAGATACAAACCCACGCCCGCAGGAATGAACGACAGGGTGTAAAGCCAGATGATCTTGAGAAAAGACGAGATCGTGCCGCCGATGTTGGGCGAGACGGTCGTAAGATTGTTCATCCCAAACCAACACAGGATGGACAGGGGCACCAGCGACAAGAGCCAAGCAAAGCCAGCGTTCTGGATCCATGTGGCGGTGCCTGGTTGAATAGCGCCGAAGATCCAACCACTTTCTTTTTGCAACGTCATAGGTCCACCGCCGATGTCACCAAAAATGCTCATCGTCATCACCAGCGGGATCACGATCTGCATGGTGGTCACACCAAAGTTACCCAAACCAGCATTCAAACCCAGTCCTGTACCTTGCAGGCGCTTAGGGAAGAAGGTGGAGATGTTAGACATGGAGCTGGCGAAATTACCACCGCCCACACCCGACCATAACGCCATCAGTTGGAATGACCACAACGGCCACTCGGGATGCTGCAACACAACGCCCGTGCCAATGGCCGGAGCCAAAAGCATGGCAGTGGTGAGGAAAATGGTATTGCGTCCACCTGAAAGTCGGATCAAAAACGAGGCGGGAATGCGCATCGTTGCACCAGCCAAACCAGCAATGGCAGTTAGTGTAAACAGCTCAGCTTGGCTGAACGGGTAACCCAAGTTCATCATCTGTACAGTGATAATGCCCCACATGCCCCAGACAGCAAAACCACATAATAATGCTGGAATAGATATCCAAAGGTTGCGATAAGCAATTTTCTTACCCGTTGACTCCCAGAACGTCTCATCTTCAGGACGCCAGTCACTGATATCTGCATTTGATTCTATTTTTGTATTCATGCGATTCTTTCTGTTTTTTTAAATCAGTTTTGAAAACTAAATGTAGTTGCGTTTTTACCCATGAGCTCGCTTTTCCGCACCTCTGTCCAGTAC
>CBDUEA010000026.1:0-10853 GCA_965365965.1 uncultured Polaromonas sp.
CAGTTTGCCACCATGATGAAAGCTGGCGTGCCGCTGCTGCAAACATTTGATATTGTGGGCCGCGGCAATCCAAATCCAAGCGTGACCAAGTTGTTAGGCGATATTCGCGCTGAAGTAGAAACAGGCACGTCTCTCAGTGCAGCCTTTCGAAAATATCCAAAATACTTCAATGCACTGTATTGCAATCTGATTGAGGCTGGCGAAACTGCAGGTATCCTAGAAGCGCTTTTAGACCGTTTGGCCATTTACATGGAGAAGACCGAAGCCATCAAGTCAAAAATCAAATCCGCATTGATGTACCCCGTTGCAGTGGTTGTGGTGGCATTTGTGGTCGTCACCATCATTATGATTTTTGTTATTCCAGCATTTAAGAGCGTCTTTAGCTCTTTTGGTGCTGATTTACCTGCACCAACCTTATTTGTAATGGCTATTAGCGAATATTTTGTTAAATATTGGTGGCTAATTTTTAGTGTGATTGGTGGGGGCATCTACTTCTTCATGCAAGCATGGCGTCGTAGTGAGAAAATGCAAATGGTGATGGATCGAATTTTATTAAAAGTTCCCGTTTTTGGTTCATTAGTAGAAAAGTCTTGTGTGGCGCGTTGGACAAGAACGCTATCGACCATGTTTGCTGCTGGAGTGCCCTTGGTTGAAGCACTTGATTCCGTAGGTGGCGCCTCGGGAAACTCGGTTTATTTGGAAGCAACAACCAAGATTCAGCGAGAAGTATCAACGGGTACCAGTTTAACAAATGCCATGACAAATACCGCTGTATTTCCCTCTATGGTTCTACAAATGTGCGCCATTGGTGAAGAATCAGGAACCATTGACAACATGTTAGGTAAAGCTGCTGACTTTTACGAGTCAGAGGTTGACGACATGGTCGCCGGTTTGTCAAGTCTGCTTGAGCCTATCATCATCGTATTTTTGGGCACAATCATTGGTGGCATCGTAGTTTCCATGTATTTGCCTATTTTCAAACTGGGACAAGTTGTTTGATGATGTCGGCTGAAGTATTGGAGATTTGTTTAGCAGGCTTTTTCGGCTTATTGATTGGTAGCTTCTTAAATGTTGTTATTTATCGCTTACCAAAAATGCTTGAGCAACAATGGACGGCTGAGTATGCAGAGTTTTCAGGCGAGAGTGTTCCACATGCTGAATCCTATAACTTAATGTTCCCTCGGTCGCATTGTCAGAAGTGTGGCCATCAAATTGAATGGTATGAAAACATACCTGTTTTGAGTTATTTGTTTTTGCAAGGAAAATGCTCTGCATGCAAGACGCCTATTAGTTTGCGCTACCCACTGGTTGAATCTGTCTCGGGTGCTTTGTTTGCGTTTTGCATTTGGCGTTGGGGATATACACCAACTGGTTTTTCTTGGTGTGGCTTCAGCGCCGCGCTATTAACACTTTCATTGATTGATTGGGACACCACCCTACTTCCGGACAATATCACCTTGCCTTTACTCTGGGCTGGTCTACTTGCATCGGCATTGAAGTTAACGTCAACCTCCCTTGATGCAGCTTTATGGGGAGCTGTTGCCGGTTACATGTCGCTTTGGCTCATTTATTGGATCTTCAAACTTATTACGGGGAAAGAAGGTATGGGTTATGGAGATTTCAAACTTTTTGCTGCATTGGGCGCTTGGTTTGGCTGGCAAGCATTAATACCGATTATTTTGATGGCTTCGGTGTTCGGCGCTTGCATTGGCATCGCACTGAAGTTCGCGAGCCAATTGAGAGAGGGTGGATATGTTCCATTTGGTCCATTTTTGGGTATCGCAGGTTTAACTGCCATGCTTTTTGGGGCGCAATCCATCTTGAGAGTTGTGGGGCTAGCCACTTCTTAACTAAGTAGCCATGGCAAGCAAAACATTACGCGTAGGTTTGACGGGCGGTATTGGCAGCGGTAAAAGTACGGTTGCAAACATACTTGCTGAACTTGGAGCTAGTGTAATAGATGCAGATGCTATATCTAGAAACACAACCACACCACATGGTAGCGCCATAGAAGCCATCAAACACGCGTTTGGCGCAGCTTTCATCACGACACAGAATAGTTTAAATCGCGATCAAATGCGCGCATTGATCTTCAACGACTCAGGTGCGAAAGAACGACTTGAGGCGATCATTCATCCCCTTGTCAAATTTGAAATGCAACAACAATTTCTTGCAGCTGAAAGAACTGGTGCGTCACTTGTTGTTTACGACATACCTTTATTAGCCGAATCAGCGCATTGGAGACAAGAACTGCATCGAATTGTTGTTATCGATTGTGGGCCTGAAACTCAAATCCAACGCGTCATGACTCGAAATTCCCTCGCACGAACGCATATTGAGCAGATTATCGCGAGCCAGGCAACCCGAGCAAAACGGCTGAGTGTGGCAGATGTCATCATTTTTAATGAAAACATTAATCTCGATCAATTACATGTAGAGGTAGCTCAAATAGCCCACTTCTTCGGGCTATGATTCGATGAACGGAAAAATACTGTGATCCTTTACGAATACCCCTTCAATGAAAGAATCCGAACTTACCTTCGGTTAGAGCATTTGTTCAGCAGACTGAGCGAATTAATGGCACGCGAGTCTGCACTTGACCATCATTACGCGCTCACAACCATCTTTGAAGTGATGGATGTAGGCGCAAGGGCAGACCTGAAGTCTGATGTTTTAAAAGACTTGGAAAAACAAAAACAAGTTTTTAATGGTTATCGTGGGAATCCATCTATTGCTGAAGATGCACTTGATGAGGTTATGGGACGACTAGACAATTGTTTCCATGCCCTGAATGGACTACCAGGCAAAGCGGGCCAGTCCTTGACGGAGAACGATTGGCTTATGAGCATACGCAGTCGTATGGGCATCCCAGGCGGCACCTGTGAATTTGATCTCCCTGCTTATTATGCATGGCAAAAGTCACCGCATACCCGAAGACAAGAAGATTTACATCGATGGAGCGAGACGCTTACACCGCTTGTCAACGCCATTTATTTGTTGTTGAAAATTCTTCGTGAATCAGGGATGGCACAAAAAGTGGTGGCACATCAAGGACAATTTCAACAAAACTTGCCCCAAGGAAAGCCTTTCCAGTTACTACGCATGCGTATTGACTCCCGTATGAATTTGATACCAGAAATTAGTGGCAATCGATTGATTGTCTTGATCCGTTTGATGCGGCAAGAGGCTGGCGACAAGCTACAGCCAAGTGTAGATGATGCAACCTTTGAGCTAACGTTGTGCTCTTGAGTACGTCATAGAATTTTGTAATCGCATGCCTTCTACACCAGCACCTAAAATAGTCAACTGTCCGACTTGCTCGGGCGATAGTATTTTTGCAACTAGCAACATCTACCGTCCATTTTGTAGCGAGCGCTGCAAAAATATCGATCTAGGCGCTTGGGCAAGTGAAGATTTTAGAATGCTTACAGATGTAGCTTCTGATGATGACATTTTCAGCGATTCAAAACTACAATAAATTCAGCCATGATCGGCATAAAGCAAAAAAAATTACGCTATTGAATGAGTAGCACTCAAAACATTACGCTCTATCGCAAGCCACTGCAAAACAGGTATTGTTCCTGCTAAAACTGGCGTCACCTGAACCGGTAGATGCTGCCAAGAAAAGTCTTGTCCTTCGCGCATTTGAAGTTCACCTTGCCAGCTCATCACCTTGCAAAAGTGAAGTCGAACCAAGGCATGTGGGTAATCCATCAAACCGACACGCCAAGGCTTAGTATCTTCAATCAATATGCCAAGCTCTTCCGTTAATTCACGTCGCAACGCCTGAGTCACTGTTTCATCGACTTCTAACTTCCCGCCTGGGAACTCCCAATAACCCGCATAGACTTTACCAGCGGGCCTAGAGGTCATCAGAAAGGCGCCATCCTCCTTTATCAGCACGCCAACAGCGACTTCAGTGATGACACGATTAGCGCCATCACTGCGAGGCAATTCTGGGTCTGCAATAGACAGAACTTCCTCTACTAGACTGTGGGTGGGCGCGCTCATCTGCATGCGAATGCCAACCTAGCGACGACCTGCAAAGTCTCTCGCAAACTGATAAGCAACTCGACCACTGCGCGAGCCGCGCTCCAGTGCCCATATCAAAGATTGCGCTCTAGCCATAGGAACCGACTGCATATCAACACCAAAAGATGCTAACCACTGATTCACAATGGCAAGGTATTCGTCTTGGTTAAATGGATAAAAGCTGATCCACAGACCAAAACGTTCGGATAAAGAGATTTTTTCCTCAACACCTTCGCCAGGATGCACTTCACCATCATCGGTATGCTGATAAGTCAAGTTTTCTTTCATGAACTCAGGTATCAGGTGGCGTCGATTGCTGGTGGCATAGATCAAAACGTTGGGTGAAGCAGCAGCTATCGTGCCATCCAAAATAGATTTCAAAGCCTTGTAACCGGGCTCGCCTTCTTCAAAACTCAAATCATCACAAAAGACAATGAATTTTTCTGGCCGATCTGAAACAACATCCACAATATCTGGCAAATCAACCAAATCGGCTTTATCAACCTCAATCAAACGCAAACCTTGCTTGGCATATTCATTCAAACAAGCTTTTATCAACGACGATTTTCCAGTCCCACGAGCACCTGTTAAAAGTACATTGTTGGCAGATTTACCCTCTACAAATTGCTTGGTGTTGCGATCGATTTTTTCTTTTTGAACGTCGACCTCCTTTAAGTCATCAAAAAGCATCTCGCCTATGTGCCGCACTGGCTCTAAAACGCCATGGCTGGCACTGCGCTTCCGGTACCGATATGCAATGGCACTGTTCCAATCTGGGGCAGATAAAGCCTGTGGCAAAGTCGCTTCAATGCGAGCAACCAGCGACTCAGCTCGCAGCAAAAAACGTTCTAACTGTTCACTCATAAATGATGCACCTAAAAAATTTGATCTTGTATTTAAGAACGGTAATCTGCATTAATTTTGACGTACTCGGTCGACAGATCACACGTCCAAATCGTATCGCTCGCTTGTCCACGCCCCAGAACAACACGCACTGTTATTTCACTTTGCTTCATCACGCGCTGCCCTTCCGATTCTTGATACTTCGGGTTTCGACCACCGTGAATAGCAACGTTCACATCGTCTAAATACAAATCAATTTTGGTTTGATCAAGATCATCAATTCCCGCGTAACCAACGGCAGCTAAAATTCGTCCCAAGTTAGGGTCACTGGCAAAGAAGGCCGTTTTTACCAAGGGAGAGTGCGAAATCGCATAGGCCACTTGACGGCATTCTTGGCTTGTTTTTCCGCCTTCTACCTGAACAGCGATAAACTTAGTCGCACCTTCACCGTCTCGCACAATTGCCTGGGCCAGCAAACGCGCAACATCTTGCATCGCTGCTTGCAAGGCTTTACCTTCTGCGCTGCTTAATGAAGTGACAGTTGGATGTTCGGCCTTGTTTGTAGCAATAACCACAAAAGAGTCGTTGGTGGATGTGTCACCATCCACTGTGATGCGGTTGAAGGAACTGTCGGCAAGGCTGGTTGCCAAAGACTGCATCAGAGTTGCATCGATACAGGCGTCCGTAGCCATAAAACCTAACATCGTCGCCATATTTGGGCGAATCATGCCAGCTCCCTTGCTTATACCGGTGATACTGACGGTTTTTCCTGCAATTTGAAGCTGCTTGCTAAAGGCTTTAGGCACGGTGTCGGTAGTCATGATGGCTTCTGCTGCCTTGTACCAGTTGTTTTCTTTGGCATCTGCCAGCGCCGCATCAAAACCCGCTTCGATTCGCTCGTAAGGTAATGACTCCATGATGACACCCGTAGAAAATGGCAGAATCTGCTCAGGTGACATTCCGGTTTTTTTTGCCAAAGCTTCACAAGTTGCACGTGCACGCATCAAGCCATCTTCACCCGTTCCAGCATTGGCATTGCCGGTGTTGATAACCATGGCTCTGATACCCGAACCAGTGGCACTCGCGCGCGCGAGATGCTCACGGCAAACTTGGACGGGCGCTGCACAAAAACGGTTTTGTGTAAAAACACCCGCAACTGAAGCGCCCTCATCAATCAAGACAAGGCTTAAATCTTTGCGATTCGCTTTGCGAATTCCTGCTTCTGTGATTCCGATGCGCACACCCTTGATAGCAAATAAATGTGTCGCGTCTGGTAGATTGAGATTAACAGGCATGATTTTCTTTCAAATAATTTCATTATAAAAAAAACGGGCCACAGCCCGTTTTTAAATCTATAAATAAACAGTTAAGCCAGCTTGCCGTGACATTGCTTGTATTTTTTACCACTACCGCAAGGGCATGGGTCGTTGCGACCAACTCGGGGGATCCCGCCCGCCATAGTAAATGGGGCTGAAGTTGACTCATCTAATACAGTCTCAACCTCTCCAGTTTCTGTCGGCGCCGTGTAGGTCACATTGGCAATGTTTTCAGCCCGATTTTCCATGTCTTCAGCGACGCGTTCAATCTCTTCACTGGACTGTACTTTGACAGTCATCAAAATCTTTGTCACATCGTTTTTGACGGCATCGAGCAACTGACCAAACAGCTCAAAAGCTTCACGTTTGTATTCTTGCTTGGGTTGCTTTTGTGCATAGCCGCGCAAATGGATACCTTGGCGCAAGTAATCTAAAGAACTCAAGTGGTCACGCCAATGGCTATCAATAATTTGGAACAGGACCATGCGCTCAAAATGCGTAAAGTTTTCTTCGCCGATCTGAGCTCCTTTCGCATCAAAAGCAGCATCTGCAGCCGCCAATACTTTTTCTAGAATATCTTCTTCACCAATGGCTGCCGCTGATTCAATGTCTTGCACCAACGGTAATTGAATGTGCCAATCTTGCTCAAGCGCTTTTTCCAATCCCGCCAAGTCCCACTGCTCTTCAACCGTATCTGCAGGTACGTAAAGTCGTACCAAATCTGTAAAACAACCTTCGCGCAATGATTTAATTTGAGCACTTAGGTTTGAAGCATCCAAAATATCATTGCGCTGCTGGTATATCACTTTACGCTGATCGTTTGAAACATCATCATACTCAAGCAATTGTTTGCGAATATCGAAATTCCGAGCTTCTACTTTGCGCTGCGCACTCTCAATACTGCGCGTCACAATACCTGCTTCAATGGCTTCGCCTTCAGGCATTTTGAGCCGTTCCATGATCGACTTGACACGATCACCAGCAAAGATGCGCATCAACGAGTCATCCAGACTCAAAAAGAATCTTGATGAACCATTGTCGCCTTGACGCCCGGAACGACCGCGCAGTTGATTGTCGATACGACGTGATTCGTGACGCTCCGTCGCGACAATGCGCAAACCACCTACAGACTTCACGAAATCATGGTCTTGCTTCCATTGAGCACGCAGCTCTTCAATTTTTTTCAACTTTGAATCTGAATCTAGAGACTCATCAAGCTCTACAGCATCAATCAACATTTGCAGGTTACCGCCCAACACAATATCCGTACCACGACCCGCCATATTGGTCGCGATAGTGATCATTTTGGGACGGCCTGCCTGAGCCACGATATCAGCTTCACGCGCATGTTGTTTTGCATTCAACACTTGATGCGGCAAGTTTTCTTTTTCAAGCAGCTGGTCAATGATTTCTGAGTTTTCAATCGACGTTGTACCCACCAAAACGGGCTGACCGCGCTCATAACAGTCACGAATGTCTTTCACTGCAGCTTCGTATTTTTCACGCGTTGTTTTGTACACACGGTCAAGCTGGTCTTCACGTTGACTTGGACGATTGGGCGGCATCACCAAGGTTTCCAAACCATATATCTCTTGGAATTCGTAAGCTTCCGTATCAGCTGTACCGGTCATACCCGCTAATTTTTGATACAAGCGGAAGTAATTTTGGAAAGTGATAGATGCCAATGTTTGATTTTCAGCCTGGATGGCGACACCCTCTTTGGCTTCAACCGCTTGGTGCAGACCTTCGCTCCAACGTCGTCCTGTCATCAAACGACCCGTGAACTCATCAACGATGACAATTTCGCCATCTTGAACAACGTAGTGTTGGTCACGCTGGTAAATATTATGAGCACGCAGCGCCGCATACAAATGATGCACTAGGGAAATGTTAGAGGGGTCGTAAAGCGTTGAGCCTTCAGGAATCAATCCCATATTAAACAAAATACGCTCAGCGTTTTCATGACCCATTTCGGTCAAAAAGACTTGCTGCGTTTTTTCGTCTAAAGTGAAGTCACCCGGTTTTGTGACACCCTCACCCGTACGTATATCAAGTTCACCTTCTTGCTTGACGAGTGTTGGTGCAATTTTATTGATGGCCACATACATCTCGGTATGGTCTTCAGCTTGGCCACTGATGATCAACGGTGTTCTGGCTTCGTCGATCAAAATAGAATCAACTTCGTCCACAATCGCGTAGTTCAGACCACGCTGAACGCGGTCATTGACCTCATAGACCATGTTATCGCGCAGATAGTCAAAACCATACTCGTTGTTAGTACCGTAAGTGATGTCAGCTTGGTAAGCCAATTGCTTTTCTTCACGCTGCATATTGGGCAAGTTGATGCCAACAGAGAGGCCTAAAAAGTTATATAGGCGACCCATCCAACGCGCATCACGGTTCGCCAAATAATCATTCACCGTTACGACGTGAACGCCTTTTCCACTCAGAGCATTCAGATAAACAGGCAAAGTAGCTGTGAGCGTTTTACCCTCACCCGTGCCCATTTCAGAAATTTTCCCGTAATGTAAAGACATGCCGCCCAGCATTTGCACATCGAAATGCCGCATTTTCATGATGCGCTTTGAACCTTCACGCACCACGGCGAAAGCTTCTGGCAAGAGGGCATCTAATGATTCGCCTTGAGCAACTCTATCTTTGAATTCTTGCGTCTTATCTTTCAGCTGCTCATCAGTCAATGTCTCCAAAGAAGGTTCTAAAGCATTGATTTTTGCAATTACCTTCTTGTATTGCTTGAGTTGTCGATCGTTGCGACTGCCGAAAATTTGTGTAAGAAAATTGCTTGCCATGGGTCGTGAGACAGATCATGCACCCCAAAGGATGACGTCAATGCCTACATAAGTTGATGTTATGGAGTTAAATGAGGGCAGTGTCAAGAAATGCAACGCGGCCCGAAAGCAACATTTTACCTGCTGGCAGAGGTCGATGTTGAAGTCGCGTTGGCGGCAATGCGCTTTACAGATAGCTGTGGCACTTTTTCAGCAACTAAAGACTTCTTATCCCCACCCAAAGCCTTGGCTTGGACGCCTGCATCCAAGAATTTTTGAGGATCTTGCGGGATACCCTGCACCAAAACCTCAAAATGCAGGTGAGGACCTGTTGAGCGACCCGTCGTACCAATTTCAGCAATTTTTTGACCCCGTTTGATCAAATCGCCTTTACGGACATACACTTTTGACGTGTGCGCGTAGCGCGTGATTAAATCATTTCCATGGTCTATCTCAATCATATTGCCATAGGCACTATGAAACTCCTGAGTCACCACAACGCCCCCCGCTGCAGCGAGAATAGCTGTGCCTGTGCCTGCCGGAAAATCCAACCCTGTGTGCAAAGCAGAGTTCCCATTGATCGGGTCAATGCGCCAACCAAACGGAGAGCCAATATTGCTATCGGCAACGGGACGCTGGGTTGGAATCATCATTTTTTTGATTTTTTGATCAAACAAACGTGACTCAACGACAGTCAATAGATCAACCCTTTGCCCCGTATGCTTTTCCAAGTCATCCAGCGTAGCTTGTAACTCAAGCATGCTTAACGGGTGCGCTGAAACCAAAGCGCCGCCTTGACCCGGTTTAGTGAGTTCTGCTGGAGAAATGCCTGCCAAGCCAGAGACTCTGTCGCCCAAAGATTCCAACTGCAGCATTTTTGCTTGCATTTGACCGACTTTAATGGCCATCGCGTTTAAGTTCTCACGCATATAGCGGTCACGTTGCTCAAACTCATCATTTGCGACAAACTTGACCAAAGATCCGACAATAGGCCAGCCTTCTTGTGCACCTTTCAAAAATACCCAGTGGTATAAGCCCACTGAAACAAGTATCAGCGATATGGAAAGCGCCAAACCAGTCAAGACTATCTTTGTTCCACTCAAATGAATAGCTTGACTTTTAGCTAGCCAAGCATCAGTGATAATCAAATGCATTTGAATGTGTCCTTAAATACTCTTTTATGAACCGCCGCAATACGCCATTCACGCTTGAAGAAGCCGTCAAAGAGTCGCCAAGCTTGGCAAAACTTTTAAATTTATCGCTTGAATCAAGTGCGAGATTGAAAGCGATTCTTGTCTTGTTGCCTGCCAATTTAAGGCAGACCATCACTGCTGGACCCATTGACGATACAACTTGGTGTTTGATCGTCGATGGCAACGCAGCTGCTGCAAAATTAAGGCAATTCACGCCAACCTTGCTCGCGCATTTGCAAGCTACGGGGTGCAACATCACCACCATTCGAATGAAGGTTAAAGCTCATTCGAAGACGACGCTGAGATGAAATGAACCTCAAAACGCCACTCGGAGTCGATTTATAACATGTCAACGGATAAAAACAACCGAAATCAGGGCGTAAAAACGCACAATATGGCAACTTTTACAATTCGGCCATGTGAATTTGAGAAATTCTTAGCGTTCAACTTGCGCAAACTTGTCGCTTCTAATACGGTCCCATTGACATGCATTTTGTACTCAAAAAATTAATATTTCTGGTTAATTTAACCATTTTTAGAGTCATTTAAGCCTGTAGCCGGCATATTTATTTAATAGTTTGCTATGTATTTAATTGCACTCTTTGAAGCTTTTTTCAAAAAATGCAGAAAATCTCTCTTGATGCAGGCGAGAAATACCTGCATCCAAAGAGCACCTGCAG
>CBDUEA010000027.1:0-10843 GCA_965365965.1 uncultured Polaromonas sp.
CAAAGCATACCCTGTACTTGAAGGCCAGCATCTCACGTTTTCGGGTGAATACAACTTAAAGTCAACCAATTCCGGAGACAAGCTCACCTCACCTACAGCCAAAGCATGGTAGGCAATGATGATTTGATTCATGCGCTGAAAATCATATGCGCCAATCAAATTGAGTTCCAACACATCAAGATTGGTTTCTTCTTTGATCTCACGTGCTATGCCATCCTTGGGCGTCTCTCCGGCTTCCATGAAGCCTGTAATCAACGCATACTGCCGCCCCGTCCATGCGGCGTTGCGTGCTAATAAAATTTGCCCCTCGTATTCAATAACTGCCGCCAACACAGGGGTTGGATTATTCCAATGTGTGAAGTCACACGCAGTGCAACGCAAGCGTTCTTTAACACCACCATCCTCTAGCAAGGACATCAGCATCAAAGGTGTTGCACATTTCGGGCAAAAATTAAACTCTTGTGTCATATTTCTATTGTTTCAAATCGTGAATGGGGCACTTAAAAAACCTCTAAACCTAGCCCGGCCACCCCTCACTGGAGGTGCGCTGAGCTTGTAGTTGGGGAAACGTTGCAGGAAAATTTGCAATGCAACTCGCCCTTCTAACCGAGCCAAATGCAAGCCTGCGCATTGATGGATTCCAAACGCAAACGACAAATGCTTGCAATTCGGACGCGTAACATCCATCTCTTCAGGCCTTTCAAATTGCGCTGGATCGCGATTTGCAGAGCCAATACACAACGTAATAAGCGTACCTTCCTTCAAAGGCACACCGCCCACAACGCAATCTACCGTGGCGCGTCTGTTACCCAGTTGATTTGACGACTCAAAACGCAAAAATTCGTCGACGGCGATGTTCAGAACATCATCAAGTTGCGCTTTATCGTGTTGGTTTTGATTGATTCTCTGTATCAAAATTTCTTTTTGCTCTGGCCACTCCTGCAATGCCACCAATGCATTACCAATCAAATTGGTGGTCGTTTCATGACCTGCATTCAATATAAAAATGCAGTTGTGCAGCAACTCATACTCTGTCAGTGGCTGACCATTGTCGCTACGCTCACCTTGAATCAATCGCGTCAACACATCACTTTCGGGGTTACCAGGGTGAGTACGTCGATCTGCCACCAGCACCTTCAAATATTCTAGAAACTCCGCCACTGCGGTGTTACCCAGCTGCGCTTGTAGTGCTGTGATTTTGGGCTCTAAAGCACCCAAAATAGCCAAAGACCAGCCCCGTAAAGGACCTCGATGGCTGTGAGGAATATTTAGCAAATTACCAATGACCTCAATCGGGATGGCAGCAGCAAAGTCCTCAATCAGATCCCCCCCGCCATTTGACTCTATGTGGTCTGCCAACCTTGTTACCAGTTCAGTCAAACTGGTTTCCATTTGATCAATGGCACGACGTGTTAAGGCGCCCATCATAATTTGACGAACTTGTGTGTGAAGCGGTGGGTCGTTAAAAATCAAACTGGTCGTGTGGTGCTCAAACAAATAAGGTGCACCAGCAAACTTGGGGGCAAATTCTATTTTCTTGTCCGAGCTGAACGTTTGTGCATCTTTATAGACCTGTATCAAGTCTTTGTAGCGCGTGATAAACAAAGATCCGTCTGGCATCTGTCGTACAGGGTCGTTTTCGCGCAAAGCCGCATAGACAGGATAAGGGTTAGCATAAAACTCAGGAGGCGGTGAACGCAAATCCAGCACGTCTGCAATATGATTGGCTTCAATAGCACTCAATGCTGGAGTGATTTGCGCTAAAAAATCAGGCTTATTTTGTTGCATATTTGCCTTGCGGTGCGCAGTTATGTTTAGTGGCTTGCCCGCGTCACTTTAGCTGGAAACACGCCTGTCGAGGGATAGCGGTCCCCCCGGTCACAGACGATAAAGGCAATCGTAGCATTCTCAGTTTTTTTAGCAATTTGCTGTGCCACCCAACAAGCACCCGCCGCAGAAATGCCACAAAAAATACCCTCTTCGCGGGCTAAACGACGGCACAACTCTTCGGCATCAGATTGACTCACGTAGACCAGTTCATCCACATGGCTGGGGTCATAAATTTTAGGCAAATACTCCGTTGGCCACTTGCGAATACCGGGAATGCGTGAACCCTCGCTAGGTTGCGCCCCAATAATCCGAATATTTGGATTTTTTTCTTTCAAGAATTTTGAAACACCGGTGATCGTACCCGTGGTTCCCATGGCACTGACAAAGTGAGTGATTTGCCCTTTTGTATCCGTCCACAACTCAGGTCCCGTTGTCTCGTAATGGATACGCGGATTGTCTAGATTGGCAAACTGATCCAAGACAAAGCCTTTTCCCTCTTTTTGCATTTGTTCGGCTAAATCACGAGCGTACTCAATGCCACCGCTTTTGGGTGTCAAAATCAGCTCTGCACCAAAGGCTTTCATGGTTTGCGCACGCTCAATGGATAAATCCTCGGGCATGATCAACACCATCGCATAGCCTTTTATCGCGGCTGCCATGGCCAAAGCAATACCTGTATTGCCAGAAGTTGCCTCGATCAAACGATCACCTGGTTTGATATCTCCACGCTCTTCTGCGCGTTTGATCATGGATATCGCGGGTCGGTCTTTCACCGAACCAGCCGGATTATTGCCCTCCAATTTGGCCAAAATAACGTTTTTTCGGGCTTGGTTTTCTTCAACTCCGATGCGTTGCAAGGCAACTAAGGGTGTTTTTCCGACGACATCTTCAATAGTTAAATAATTCATCCCAATAATGTGCCATAATTCGAGGCTTGATTCATTCATTTCTTAGCCGGAGTGGTGAAATTGGTAGACGCACGGGACTCAAAATCCCGCGGGGTAAGACCCGTGCCGGTTCGATTCCGGCCTCCGGCACCATTTTGAAAACCGCACAACCTTCAGTTGTGCGGTTTTTTTTTGCTTTATTAAATTTTCCATCGCGTTCGACGCGGTTAAACTCTTTCAAGTCACAAAAATGTCATCGCGTTGGCATTGATCCAGAATAAATCTCAAAAAGGTACGCCTATGTTTTTTGGTAAATTACTTCCACGCGAAGGCAATTTTTTTGAAATGTTCAATCAACACGCAGACCGCATTGTTGAAGCTGCGCGTGCTTTTTCTGAACTGGTTGCGAACTATGGCAACCCTCACTTGCGTGAGCAATACAACCGTGACGTTGACAATGCTGAGCGCGCAGCAGACCGTGTGACGCACGACGTCAACAAGATGTTGCACAAAACATTCATCACACCCATTGACCGAGAGCAAATTCACAAACTCATCAACACCATGGACGACGTGGCAGATTTAATTCAGGATTCTGCAGAAACCATGGCGCTCTACGATGTGCGTGAGATGACAGACGACATCAAACGACTGACAGAAATCAGCCTGAAATGTTGCGAACGCCTCAAAGATGCGGTTTACCTACTAGGCAGCATTGCTGTCCCCGCCACAGCTGAGGCGGCACTCAAAACTTGTGAAGAAATTGACAAACTCGAATCTGACGCTGATCGTGTCATGCGTTCTGCCATGAGCAAGTTGTTCCGAGAAGAACCAGATGTACGTGAAGTGATCAAACTCAAAGCCATTTATGAGTTGCTAGAGACCATCACCGACAAGTGCGAAGACGTAGCGAACTTGATCGAGGGCGTGGTCCTCGAAAACTCTTAATTAGTCGGATAAAAGGACAGCATGGCTACGGTTCAAGTTGCTTTTTGGGTGGTTGCCGTGCTGGTTGCCATGGCGATAATTTTTGATTTCATGAATGGCTTTCATGATGCAGCCAATTCAATTGCCACCGTGGTATCCACAGGCGTTCTAAAGCCTGGACAGGCTGTTGTTTTTGCAGCTTTTTTTAACTTCATAGCCATCTTTATTTTCCATTTGAGCGTTGCGGCCACCGTCGGCAAGGGCATTGCTATGCCCGGTGTGGTAGATGTACATGTGGTGTTTGGCGCTTTAACCGGTGCTATTACTTGGAATTTTGTAACTTGGTATTACGGCATTCCGAGCAGCTCTTCGCACGCATTGATAGGCGGTATTGTGGGTGCTGTGATGGCAAAAACGGGTACGTCGGGCTTGGTGGGTTCAGGCATTTTCAAAACTGTCGCTTTTATTTTCGTCTCTCCCATCTTGGGTTTTCTATTAGGGTCACTGATGATGGTCGTCGTCGCGTGGATTTGTCGCCGCGCTACGCCGTCTAAGGTAGATGCTTGGTTTCGTCGCCTACAACTGGTTTCTGCCGGCGCATACAGCCTAGGACATGGCGGTAACGATGCGCAAAAAACCATCGGTATCATTTGGATGTTGCTGATTGCCACGGGTTATGCAGCTGCCGAAGACAAATCTCCGCCGTTATGGACCATTGTGAGTTGCTACACCGCCATTGCTGCGGGCACCATGTTTGGCGGCTGGCGAATTGTGAAAACCATGGGTCAAAAAATCACCAAGCTCAAGCCCGTTGGCGGTTTTTGTGCTGAAACAGGTGGCGCTTTAACCCTGTTTTTAGCAACCGCACTGGGCATCCCCGTCTCCACCACCCACACCATCACAGGTGCCATCGTAGGTGTTGGCTCTGTTCAACGCGCCAGTGCAGTGCGATGGGGCGTGGCTGGCAACATTGTGTGGGCTTGGATCTTCACTATTCCAGCCAGCGCATTTGTCGCAGGTTTGGCTTACTGGTTAAGTTTGCAGCTGTTTTAAATTCATTTGAAAACTGAATGCTATTAATTCAACAGCAAACTATTGAACAAATACGCCGGCTAGAACCTGAAATTCACTTAAATTAGTCACTTTAAGTGAATTACTGAGAAATTTGGCGCCCCGCTTCGATTTGGTACTCAAAGTAATGTTGAAAACTCAGCGCCATCCCCGAGAGTAGCGCGGTGCAGCCAATCATCAACGACAACGCAATCGCTGCAACAGTGAGCCAATTACTCTGACCAGCAGAAGCCTCCAAGGCTGCTTTGGGGTTGAATTTAGCATTCCACTTTTCTGGCGTCATCAAACCGTAAACGATGGCATTCAATGCGCATCCTGCAATGCAGAATCCCAAAATGGGTAGCAAAACCCAGCTAACTTGGTCATCTACACCAAAGTCGCGCATGCGTTCAAGGCCATACAGACCCAGCAATGTTGGCAAAGGCAGCAACCAACCCAGCCAGTCGTTCCAGCCAAACAGATAAAAACGGTGCAATCCCAAAGGTCCACCTAAAAAGGAAAGCCATGCGGCGAGTGTTTTATTTTTCATGATTTTTAAAAAAAGATACTGGGCCAAGATGGGCCGAACGCGTGGGATTCACCTAGATTTAGCTTTAATTTAGACTGGTGAGGTGGTGTCTGCTGCGCCAAGCGTTTTATCCATCATCACCACATCCAACCATTGGTTGAACTTCCACCCGCACGATTTAAGCACACCCACGTCCTGAAAACCGGCCGCACGGTGCACACCGATGGAGCCCGCGTTGGCCGAATCACCAATCACTGCAATTAATTTACGCACGCCCGCGCGTTGTGCCTGCGCCATCAGCTCGGTCAACAACAGTGAACCGTAACCTTTGCCACTCACCTCTGGACTCAAATAAATCGAATCTTCGGCTGAGAACCTATAAGCCGGGCGTGGTTTGAACCAATTGCAGTACGCAAACCCCACCACACGCGGCGTCTTAGAGGCTTCGTCTGTCAAGGTAGCGACCAACCATGGCAGGCCTTTACTCAGTACATCGGCACGTCTGCCTGTCATGTCAGCCATACTGGGGGGATCTACCTCAAACGTGCCTGTTCCGTGCAACACATGATGCTCATAAATGGCCGTGATTGCGGGTAAATCAGTGTCTGTACTGGGACGAATCATCAACATAAGTAGGATTGAAAGTTGGCTAAAGACACAAGAATAACGTGCAAATATGCGTTTGAATCGAATTTACAACCAATCGCTCACTAAAAAGCTATAATGAAAGGCTTTTCAGCGTGTTACTGGCCGGGTGGCTATGTTACGTGTCTCAACGCTGAGATTACATGAAATTAATTGGTGGGCTCTTTTTAAACTTTTAAAAGTGGCTCCTATCGCTAAGGAAATATTATGGTCGTCATTCGACTTTCTCGCGGCGGCTCAAAAGCACGTCCTTTCTTCAACATTGTTGTCGCTGACAAGCGCACACGCCGTGATGGCCGTTTCATTGAACGTGTTGGTTTTTACAACCCGCTCGCCAAAGGTGGTGAAGAAAGCATTCGCATCGCTCAAGACCGTTTGAGCTACTGGCAAGGTGTGGGCGCACAAGCGTCTCCAACTGTCGAGCGTTTGGTTGCGCAAGCTGCTAAAAAAGCAGCTGCTACTGCTGTTTAATTCCTTTTTCAAGGTTTTCTAAAAGGTCAGTGGTTTGCCCACTGACCTTTTTTTCTTAGTTACCACTATACACACCATGCTCCAAGGTCTTGAAGCCGTAGAACTGCCCGCAGACGCGATTCAAGTCGGTCGCATTGCCGATGCTTGGGGTCTCAAGGGCTGGTTTAAAGTGTTGCCACACAGTGCAGACCCTGAAGCCCTTTTTTCGTCCAAGCGGTGGTATTTACAGCCCACTGAACGCGGCAAACCTGCGTTTGCTGGCACGATGCTGATGCGCATTCGTGAAGCCAAAACGCACTCAGACAATATCGTCGCTTGTGCACAAGAGATTGACGATCGCGACCTAGCCCAAGCGCTGAAAGGTTCGCGTATTTTTGTACCGCGTTCCAGCTTTCCTACCGCCCCGATTGATTCCTACTACTGGGTCGATTTGATGGGTCTTGACGTGGTTAACCGTGAGGGCATCGCGCTGGGTCAAGTTAAAGATTTGCTCTCTACAGGCCCTCAAACAGTGCTAGTCATTGAATACGTTGACGCTGAAAACGGCGACAAAGTGCAAGAACGCATGATTCCATTTGTGTCGCACTTTGTTGACGATGTGAATTTAGCCGCCAAACGTATCACCGTCGACTGGCAAGCCGATTATTAAATCAAACCGCTACATTTAAAAACTTGTATGCGTTTTGATGTCATCACCCTTTTTCCAGAACTTTTTGCACCGTTTTTGAGCATCGGTATCACACGTCGCGCCTTTGAATCTAAATCGGTTGATGTGAGGCTCTGGAACCCACGTGATTTTGCGCAGGGTACGTATCGCCGCATTGACGACCGTCCTTTTGGCGGCGGTCCTGGCATGGTGATGATGGCTGAACCGCTGCGCCTGTGCCTTGAATCGATTCAAACTGAGCGACAACAAACCCGTAGCGCACCCGTGGTACTTTTTTCACCCATTGGCGAAACGCTAAAGCATTGCAATGTAGAGGCATGGTCTAACAGCAAAGGTGCAGTGCTGATTTGCGGCCGCTACGAGGGCATTGACCAACGATTCATCGACACTTATGTAGACATGCAAATCAGCTTGGGGGACTTTGTACTCTCAGGCGGCGAGATCGCCGCCATGGCCCTTTTAGATGCAGTTGCACGCCTGCAACCTGGTGTCCTGAATGACCAAGACAGCCATCATTTAGACAGCTTTAACCCAGCCTTAGAGGGTTTGCTCGATTGTCCGCACTATACCCGTCCTGAGGTTTGGCAAGGGCAAGCCGTACCAGATGTGCTTTTATCTGGGCATCACCTTGACATTGAACGTTGGCGACAAATGCAAAGGCGGAAGCTCACAACAGAGCTGCGCCCTGATTTATTGAAAAAACCGCAATAAACAGTTATAATCAAAGCCTTTTCGATCCTCTGGCCGACCGCCACACAGCAGTGCATGTCTTGCACAAACTGATAGGCATATGTCAATCCCGACGTTGGTGCTGCCAAGATCACAAGAGGAAACTATGAACTTAATCGAAACACTAGAGCAAGAAGAAATTGCTCGCTTGAACAAAAAACTCCCCGAGTTTGCACCTGGCGACACCGTCATTGTGAGCGTTAATGTTGTTGAGGGAACTCGCAAGCGTTTGCAAGCGTTTGAAGGCGTGGTGATTGCTAAGCGCAACCGTGGTCTGAACAGTGGCTTCACCGTTCGTAAAATCTCCAGCGGCGAAGGCGTGGAGCGTACGTTCCAAACTTACAGCCCATTGATCGCAGCGATTGAAGTCAAGCGCCGTGGTGATGTGCGCCGTGCTAAGTTGTACTACTTGCGTGACCGTAGCGGTAAGTCTGCACGTATTAAGGAAAAGTTGGCTCCTAAGAAGATCAAAGCAACCGCAGTGGTTGCCGCTTAAACTTTTAGCAGTACCCTTAAATACCTATCAACCAGCTCGTCTGGTTGATAATGAACCGTTATCTAAACTCAAACTGAGATTTAGTTAGCGGTTTTTTTATGTCTACCCTACCCCCATTTAACCCGCGCGATGTGCCCGTCATTGGTACAGGTGCACATTTGTTTGCCGTACCTTCCAGTCGGCTAACGCCGCAAGCGCTTCGCGAGCGCTTCCAAAGCCCCCCTATTTGGACCCCTGAAGTCGTGCAAGAGTCCAGCTTTAGCCAACGAGCAAGGTCAAATGCATCTGTGTTGCTACCCCTTGTCATGCGCGATGAACTCAAGGTCTTGCTGACCGAGCGCACTTTGCACTTATCTACCCACGGTGGGCAGGTGGCCTTTCCTGGCGGCAAAGCTGACGCAACAGATGCCGATGCCGTGGCCACCGCATTGCGGGAAACTCAAGAAGAAGTGGGTTTAACGCCCAACTATGTAGAAGTCATAGGTACCCTGCCTCACTACATTACAGGTACACATTTTGTAGTTAGTCCTGTCGTAGCCTTGGTTGACCCCAATTTTGAGCTAAAAATCAATCCCTTTGAAGTGGCGCACACTTTTGAAGTGCCGCTGCGTTTCTTGATGGATCCAGCCAACCACCAAGAGCACATGTTTGAGTGGCAAGGTGCTCAGCGTCGCTGGTTTTCAATGCCTTACAAGACGCAGCAAGCCTCCGATGTAGCCAGCAACCAAGAACACTTTATTTGGGGCGCAACGGCGGGTATGTTACGTAATTTTTACCGTTTTCTAAGTGCTTAAGTTCATCTAGCAACCGGTTTTTTTACGACTGTACATAACACTTCCTTTATGATGGCAGCATGAGTTTTTTTGCCATACTTTGCGCCCTGCTGATTGAACAAGTCAAACCTCTGACCCGCAGTAACCCGATTCATACGGGCTTGCGTGCATGGGCTAATGCCATCAGCCGCAACTTTGATGCAGGCAAATCACACCACGGTTGGGTTGTGTGGGGGCTCACAGTGACCTTGCCAGCTTTGGGCGTCTTAGCGGTTCACTGGCTTTTGATTGATCTCATTGGCTGGCCAGCCGCTGTCGTATGGAACGTGCTAGTTCTGTATTTGACACTTGGTTTTAGGCAGTTTAGCTACCATTTCACAGATATTCGAGACGCATTGGACAGCGGCGATGAAGCTTTGGCACGGCAATTGTTGGCTGACTGGCAGCAAGTAGATGCCAGTGATATTCCTCGCAGTGAAATTGTGCGGCATGTGATCGAATACTCCGTTCTTGCAGCGCACAGACACGTTTTTGGCGTGCTGACTTGGTATGTCCTCTTAGCTGCTGTGGGTTTGGGGCCCATGGGTGCTGTTTTTTATCGCATGGCTGAGTTTGCAGTGCGCTACTGGAAACCTCGGCACACAAGCAAACAAGACAGCACCAGCACCGAACTGATGCTGCAACCCGTGAGTCACAATTTACGAGAAGTTGCTGCCACAGCTTGGTGGGCGGTTGATTGGCTTCCAGCACGTTTTACGGCGCTCGGTTTTGCTGTTGTGGGTAATTTTGAGGATGCGATTGACTGCTGGCGTAACTATGCTCAACAACTGCCGAATTTAGACAATGGAAAT
Organism: uncultured Polaromonas sp.; assembly: GCA_965365965.1. Taxonomy (GTDB): domain Bacteria; phylum Pseudomonadota; class Gammaproteobacteria; order Burkholderiales; family Burkholderiaceae_C; genus Aalborgiella. The sequence continues at coordinate 9,856 of CBDUEA010000027.1, forward strand.
GATGGTGTGATTTTGGCGGCAACATCAGGCGCTGTGAACGTCCGTTTAGGCGGTGAAACTTTACAGCCTAAATCTGGCTCAGCATTTGGTGCTAGCGCAGGTTCTGGCGATGTTGAATCAGAATTTCCAGATACCATCAGCACGCCAGGTCGAGAGCCTGAGCAAGCCCATCTGCGCAGTGTGGTTGGCTTGGTTTGGCGTTGTGTGGTGCTTTGGATGGTGCTGCTGGCACTGCTAACCTTGTCAAAATTATTGGGCTAATCTGACACAGGCAGACAAGTCAAGTCAATACCGAATTTCAGACAGTTCAGCAAACAAGCTGCTATATATTCGGTAGCGCTCTGCACTTATTTTATGCCGGCCATCGTCATTTTTCATTGACTCCAAGACACCACAACCTGGCTCATGCAGATGACTGCAATTGTAAAACTTGCAATTCGGAACATGCACCCTAAAGTCAGGCATATAGCTGGCTAGGTGCATGGCTTCAATGTGGTTAAGTCCAAACTCCTGGAAGCCAGGTGAATCAATCAAGGCGGTCGTTTTAGCTTCATCCAACCAATACCAAGTTGTACTTGTCGTAGTGTGTTTCCCTGAATTGAGCGCTTGTGAAATTTCTTGCGTAAACACCTGCGCTTGCGGTAGCAAGGTATTAATCAAGGTACTTTTGCCTGAGCCTGAAGGCCCCAAAACCAAGGTTGTTTTGTTCTGCAACAAGGTTTTCAAAGCACTCAAGCTCTCCGAATCTTGTCCAGCCTCATATTTAGGTTCTTTTGCTTCATCAGTTTCATGGGGCTTGAGCGCCAATGAAATCACCTCATAACCCATCTCACGATAGGGTACCAAACGCGCCCAAGCTTTCGCAAAGGGAATCGTCAAATCGCTTTTATTCAACGCAATGATGGGGGTGATGTGTTCGGCCTCCGCTGCAATCAAAGCGCGAGAAAGCTGGCTTTCTGAAAATTCGGGCTCAGCAGCGATCAAAATC
>CBDUEA010000028.1:0-10835 GCA_965365965.1 uncultured Polaromonas sp.
CAGCGACAGTTGTTCCGAGTGAGGCAACCCCCACCGTGCTCAAACCGAAATGGGCAACCACCGCAGCGCCTTGGAATCAACCCGGCTACAGTACCGAGGCCGCTTGGCGCTTGCAGGCTACAGCAGATTTTGACCGCAAGGATTACGCCGAATGGCTGCGACGCTACGACGTGATCAGAGATGCAGACTTCGTCGCCATGCGTCTGCAAATCGACGCGATGTCGCACAAGCCGCTGATGTCCATTTTGATGGCGATTGTGAATCCAGATATCGCTTATTTGGAGCAGGCGATCAAATCAGCGATGGCCCAAATCTACCCGTACTGGGAGCTGTGTATAGCAGTGGATTCATCGGTTAACGCACCGGTGCGTGCTTTGCTGGAGCAATATACGGATAAAGATTCGCGTATTAAGCTGGTGTTGAGTGATGCCGCTGAAGATGCTGGGCGGGTGCGGTTGCTCAACAGCGCGTTAGATTTGGTGAAAGGTGATTGGATTGTTGTTCAAAATGCTATAGATTCAATAGCTGTGCAGGCATTATTTATGACGGCTAGATCTATAAATGAGCATAAAAACTGGAAAATCATCTATTTTGATGAAGATAAACTGATTGGGCGGCCTTCACAAGGGGTTGAGCGCAGCTCGCCGAGTTTCAAACCCGACTGGAACGTGGATTTGTTTTATGCGCAAAACTACACCGATCACGGGTGTGTTTTTGACGCCAAGCTGCTTCGTCAGGTAGGTGGTTTTGATCGTCGTTTTGAGCAGGTCGCTAATTTTGATGTGATGCTGCGTTGCATGGAGCAGGTTGAGGCGCATCAAATGGGACATATCGCCAAAGTTTTGTACCATGTGCGAGAGATGGATGGTTCTGATGTTGAGTCAGCCAATCAGCAAACCTTGGAGCAGGGCCAAGCCGCGCTGAATGCACATTTTCTACGCATCGGTGTTGTTGCTAAGGTTGAGATTGACGCTGTGGCCAGCGCTTGGCGGGTATGTTACGCCCTTCCTGCTGAACTGCCGATGGTGAGCTTGATCATTCCAACTAAAAACAATGCCAAATTGCTGCGCCAATGTCTTGAGAGTATTTTGCGTTTGACCAGTTATTCCAATTATGAAATTTTGGTGGTGGACAACGGCTCAGATGAACCTGAAACCTTGGATTATTTGAAAACACTGGGTCTAGAACTTAGGATTCGCGTCATTCGGGACAACTATGCGTTTAACTACTCGGCCCTCAACAACGAAGCAGTTAAGTTAGCCAAGGGCGCGGTGGTGGGCTTGGTCAATGATGACATCGAAGTCAAGTCAAAGGATTGGTTGTCAGAAATGGTGAGCCATGCGTTGCGCCCGGAGGTTGGTGCAGTCGGAGCGCGTTTGTGGTACCCCAACCAAACCTTGCAACACGCCGGTATGGTTTTGGTGGGTGGCGTGGCTAGGCATGTGCACAAGCATTTACCAAAAGGTGAGTGGGGCTATGGCGGCCGCGCAGTAGTGACACAATCATTCACGGCGGTGACGGGTGCATGTTTGGTGGTTAAAAAAGCGTTGTACGAGAAGCTGGGCGGCTTGAACGAGCATGAACTCGCTATCGGCTTTAACGACGTAGATTTTTGTTTGCGCTTGTTAGAGGCGGGATACCGCAATGTGTGGACACCCTACGCGGAACTGATACATCATGAATCGGCCACGCGCGGCCAAGATGATTCGCCAGAAAAACAACGACGGGCAGAAAAAGAATTGCGTTATATGCGCAAGCGCTGGGGTGACAAGCTCAGTATTGACCCCGCCTATAACCCAAACTTGACGGATGGGTATGACGATTTCAGCTTAGCTTGGCCGCCTAGAATTACGCCTAAATAGACTTTGAAACTAAGCCAAAGCCGCTTCGATGTCTTTTTGCAAGGCAGCAGGTTTGTCAAGCGGGGCATAGCGTTTGATGACTTGACCATCCTTGCCAATCAAGAACTTGGTGAAATTCCATTTGATAGCTTTGCTACCCAACAGGCCCGGGGCTTCGCTGCACAACCATTGGTATAGAGGCGTGGCGTTGTCGCCATTGACTTCGATTTTGGCCATCATGGGAAAGGTGACGCCAAAATTGAGTTGACAAAAACTCGCAATTTCGTCGTTGCTGCCCGAATCTTGTGCACCAAACTGGTTACATGGAAAACCCAACACAACCAAGCCTTTGCTAGCGTAGGTTTTGTGCAGTTCTTCCAATCCGCCAAATTGCGGTGTGAAGCCGCAAGCGCTGGCCGTGTTGACGATCAAAAGTGCTTTTCCCTTGAATTGGTCAAGTTTGACGGTCTGGCCATGGATGTCTAAGGCATCAAAATCGTAAATAGTGTGTTTCATGGGTGTATTTGAGCAAATAGAAGCCGTGGTTTGTGGGTGAAGACATCTAATTGTGACTGTGATGGCTAAAAGCCGCCAAACCAGCAGCCAAAACAATCAGGCTACCGCCGAGCATGGTTTGTGTATCAAGAACCGCTGCACCTAAGGCCACAGAAGACAAGCTGCCAAATATGACTTCCGTGAGCATCACCACAGACGTGGTGCTGGATGGAAGGCGCGCCGCACCGTATTGCAAAGCGGTATTACTAGTTAAAAAAGCAAAGGACAAAGCAACGGCTAGCCACACCCAATGCGCTGAGATGGCTGGCAAAGCGGTCACCCAGCCTTGTGACATGCCCGCAGTACCCGCTACGGTGGCCATGAGCGCGCCGCCAGCAAACATGGCAAACATGCGCGCTTCGCTCGGTGTGTTGCTCAAGCGTCTGAGGAGTACGTTGGTTAAAGCAAAGCAAAAACCGCCCATCAAGGCCAAAGCATCGGCAAAACTCAGGTTGAAAGATGGCGCGAAGGTTTGACTTGAACTTGCAGGCGCTGCAGGAATCAAGACAATCATCACGCCTACAAAAGCCAACACCAAGCGCAACAACGCGGAGCGTGTGGGGCGCTCTTTGAGGACTAACCAAGCCAGCAAGACGGCCCAACCAGGCATCAGGTAAAACAAGATCAGCACGCGCACCACATCGCTGATGCTGACGGCCCAGTTAAAGCCGACATTGGTCAGCCCTGCGGCGAATAGCAAGAACAACAATTGTGGGTGCTGAATCAGTCCGCGCCAGGCGAGGGGTTTGACTAACAAGACCACCGACAAAGCAAAACAGTAAATGATGACGGTAGACCATAGTGGGTGAAGTCCTGCAGACTGCAATTCACGCAACGGCCACCAAGAAACGCCCCAAACGAAAGCGTTAACTATCAGCGCTAAAACAGGTAGCAATATATTTGATCGCGACACAACCATTAAACATCAGCCATGCATGTCATCATGGGTTGCAATATCAATCAAATGCGCTTCTTCTGTGGGGTATTTGCGTAAGTTGCTTTGATGCCAACGCTGAATTAACCACATGACTGTGGCAATCAATGCGCCAAAAACTGCGATGGTGCGGAAGGCAGACAAGCCCATACTGGCTGACATGGCATAACAACCTCCCAAGGCGACGATACAGATTTGTTCATTGAAGTTTTGTACGGCTATTGAGCGGCCAGCGCCCATCAGGTTATGACCTCGGTGCTGCAGCAGGGCGTTCATAGGAACGACTAAAAAGCCGCCTAAACCTCCGAGCAAAATCAAAAATGGAATAGCAACCCAGATGTTGTTGATGAAGTTCAACCCTATGACCAAAATGCCCATGCCAATACCAAGTGGAATAACACGCGTTGCATGCTCTAAGGTCATACGAAGTGAAGCAATCACAGCGCCCACGGCCGTCCCAATCGCCACGACGCCGACGAGGGTTGATGCTTGCGTTGTGCTGTAGCCTAGCGCAACAGCTGCCCAGGCAAAAACAATAACGCGCAAATTGCTGGAAACACCCCAAAACAAAGTGGTTGTGGCGAGAGAAATTTGTCCTAACTTATCCTGCCACAGCAGCGTATTACAGCGTCTAAAGTCGGACAGTAACGAAAATTTATTCTGCGGCATAGGTCGCATGGCAACACCCGTATGCGGGATACGGGTGTTGAACCAAGCAGCTATAAGATAGACAAAAATCAAGATAGATATAGCCGCTTCGGGTGGCGTGTCAACGTTGGTGTCTAGAAATGGAAAATCAAACGACAGTAAAAAACTGGAGGCAACATGACCGACCAATTGCCCGCCCAGCAAAATACCCAAAATAATGGATGCAATGGTCAAACCTTCAATCCAACCATTCGCTTTAACCAGCAAGGAGGCTGGTAGAAGCTCAGTCAAGATGCCGTATTTTGCGGGCGAGTAAGCCGCAGCTCCTAAGCCAACGATGGCATAGGCCAGCAAGGGATGGCTACCAAAAAGCATAAGCATACAGCCCACAATTTTGATGCCATTGCTGATCAACATGACTCTGCCCTTGGGGTATGCATCGGCAAAGGCGCCCACAAACGGCGCCAAAATGACGTAGAAGAATGCAAAAATCGGTGTCAAAGCTGGAATGTGCCATGCAGGCGCATGTGAGGCTTTCAGCAACTCAATGGCCGCAACAAGCAAAGCATTGTCAGCCAAAGAACTGAAGAACTGAGCCGACATGATGGTGTAAAAACCACGAATCATGGGCTGTTTGGAGTGCTGCGTCATAAACTTGCGGCTGAAAAAACGGGCTGTTTTGGCTTCATACGCTCTTTGTTATTGAACTAACAGGGTCACGACCTGAAAGGTTGAGCAGAATAAGCAATTTGAATGTGTGAAGTTTTTGTAAATTTGGGATCACTATTTGAGGGTTATATCATGCCGAGGACCTCGAACTAACGGCGCTGAATGAGAGAATACCCTGCAGCGACGCCTGTGTTTGCTTGACTTCGCTTGATTCGAACCTCTAGGATTGTTATGCCACGCCCTATTCTTGCCACCATCCATTCTCATGCCTTGCAGCATAACTTGCACCGTGTTCGCACGGTTGCGCCAAATTCACGTATTTGGGCCATCGTCAAAGCGAATGCGTATGGTCACGGTATTGAACGTGTTTTTGAAGGTTTACGGGGCGCCGATGGCTTTGCCATGCTGGATTTAGATGAGGCTGCGCGGGTTCGCAAACTAGGCTGGCGAGGTCCCATATTGTTGCTAGAAGGCGTCTTTGAGCAGCGTGATTTGGAATTGTGCTCCCGATTGAATTTATGGCATACCGTGCACTGCGATGAGCAAATTCAAATGCTGGCGACTCACAAAACAGAAGTCGGTCACCGGGTGTTCCTCAAAATGAATTCAGGCATGAACCGTTTGGGCTTTACGCCGCTGCAGTATCGCGCCGCTTGGACGCGGCTAAACGCATTGCCGCAAGTGGAAGAAATCTCCTTGATGACGCATTTCAGCGATGCCGATGGCCCCAAAGGCATTGCGCAACAATTGCAAGTTTTCAATGCGGCAGCACAAGATTTACCGGGCGAGCGTAGCGTCTGTAACAGTGCCGCAACCTTGCGCCATACTGATCCAGACGCGGGAGATTGGGTTCGTCCGGGCATCGCTTTGTATGGCAGTGCCCCCGATTTTCCAGCAAACAACAGCGTGCATTGGGGCTTGCTGCCGACGATGACTTTATCATCAAAAATAATAGCTGTTCAAGCAATAAATGCATCGGCTACAGTGGGATATGGGTCTACATTTGTGGCTGATAAAGCAATGCAAATAGGTGTGGTTGCGTGTGGTTATGCGGACGGATACCCACGCCATTGCAGCACGGATACGCCCATATTGGTTGACGGCGTTCGTACGCGCGTGGTCGGACGAGTGAGCATGGACATGATCACGGTGGATTTAACGCCGTTGGTAGAGGCGGGTGTGCAAATTGGATTTGGCAGTGAGGTAACGTTGTGGGGGCAAGCGAGCAACGGTGCCGTACTGTCAATTGACGAGGTGGCGCAAGCGGGCGGAACCGTCGGTTATGAGTTAATGTGTGCTTTGGCCGCACGCGTGCCTGTTCTTGTGCATGATGCCATGCGAGATAATCTATAGCATGAACGCTTCTTATATTTTGACTTTATCTTGCCCAGACCGTCGAGGCATCGTGCATGCGGTATCAGGTTTTTTACTCGATCGCGGCGGCAACATCGAGGAAGCTGCACAGTACAACGACCCTGATACAGGTCTTTTTTTCATGCGCGTGCAGTTTGCTTGTGGGCCTTTGGATCACGCTGCATTACGTAGTCAAATTGACGTTTTTGCCGCACCCTTCAAGATGCACTGGAAATTGCATGACACACAGCAACGCATGCCAACCGTGTTGATGGTGAGCAAAGAAGGGCATTGCCTCAACGATTTGTTGTTTCGTTGCAAAAGTGGACTGCTGCCCGTGGATGTACGCGCCATTGTGTCGAACCACCGGGATTTTTACCAACTGGCAGCCAGCTACAACGTGCCCTTTCATCATATACCCGTTACCGCTGCAACCAAAGCACAGGCTGAACAACGTATTTTTGAAGTGATTGAGGCTGAAGGTGCTGAGCTGGTGGTGTTGGCGCGGTATATGCAGATATTGAGTGACGATTTGTGCGCCAAGCTGTCAGGTCGGGCGATCAATATTCACCATTCATTTTTGCCAAGTTTTAAAGGCGCAAAACCTTACTACCAAGCGCATGACCGAGGCGTCAAACTGATTGGCGCAACCGCACACTATGTCACAGCAGATTTGGATGAAGGTCCGATCATCGAGCAAGACGTGGCGCGCGTGGACCACAGTCGAACGGTTGAAGACTTCACCGCACAAGGTCGCGATACGGAAAGTCAGGTGCTAGCACGTGCGGTGAAATGGCACAGCGAGCACCGGGTCTTGATGAATGGCCGTAAAACCGTGATATTTAAGTGATGATTTAGTCGGTGCGCGCTTGGCACATGGCTTGTCCTAGTGCAATTGCATCGCCCGTTGCCCAGTCTGGGTTGAATGTCAAAGTTTTAGCACGGCTTTGTGGGAACAACATCACCACCGTAGAGCCGAGTAAAAAACGCCCCATCTCTTCACCTTGCTTGAGTGTGATGTTTTGATCACCGTAGTGCCATTCACGTACAGACGCGCTGCGTGGCGGGTTCACCAGGCCATGCCATACGGTCGCCATGCTGCCCACGATGGTTGCACCTACCAAGGTGAGTACGAACGGACCTTGACTTGTTTCAAATACACAAACTACGCGTTCATTGCGGGCAAATAAACCAGGCACGCCGCGCGCTGTGGTGGGGTTCACAGAGAATAAATCGCCAGGTACATAAATCATGCGCATCAAACGACCATCGCAAGGCATATGGATACGGTGGTAGTCCTTAGGGCTGAGGTACAAGGTTGCAAAGCTGCCGTTTTGAAATTCAGCAGCCAAGGTGGCATCACCACCGACAAGTGCCGTCGTTGTGTAGTGATGGCCTTTAGCTTGAAAAATTTGATCTTTCTCAATGTCTCCAAATTGGCTGATAGCGCCGTCTACAGGACAAATCAACTCAGCATGCATAAACAGCCTGGCATCTGGTTTCAAAGCGCGGGTGAAAAAATCGTTGAACGTGCTGTAGCTGCAGATGTCTGGATTGGCCGCTTCCAGCATATTGACTTGATAACGCTTGACAAACCAACGAATCAAACTTGTGGTGAGCCTACCGCCTTGTTTGCCCGCAACATACCCCGCAAACTGGGTGAGAAGCAGTTTAGGCATTAAATACTGCGGAAAAACTTTGATACTGTTGATCAAGTCGAACTCCTAAATGGGATCTGAAAAATACACAGTAACTATTGTTCTATAGATGGTCATTTCAGCCAGCCGCGTTTACGGAAGTACCACATCGGCACCATGGCACTGGCCAACATCAAAAGCACGGCGTATGGGTAACCAAGCGACCAGCCTAGCTCTGGCATGAATTTAAAGTTCATGCCGTAGACACTGGCAATCAAGGTTGGTGGTAGTAATGCGACGCTGGCCACAGAGAAAATTTTGATGATTTTATTTTGATTGATGTTGATGAAACCCACCGTTGCATCCATCAAGAAGTTGATTTTGTCGAATAAAAAAGCGGTGTGCGAGTCCAATGAATCGATGTCTCGCAAAATTTGCCGTGCTTCATCAAACTGTTCTGCATTGAGCATTTTGCTGCGCATTACAAAGCTAAGCGCGCGGCGTGTGTCCATCATGTTGCGGCGAATGCGGCCATTCAAGTCTTCATGCCTCGCAATGGCACCTAGCACTTCGCCGGCCATGGCGTCGGTTACATCGCCTGACAAAACTTTGGTGCTGACCTTCTCCAAATCCACATAAATGCCTTCCAAGGTATCTGCAGAGTATTCGACATCCGCATCAAACAACTTGAGCAGAACTTCCTTGGCATCTTCCAAAAGACCTGGTGCACGACGCGCACGCATACGCAGCAAGCGGAAAACAGGGACATCTTCATCGTGGATCGAAAACAAAACACCGTGACTTTTGAGCTGCGCGTTCACCAGGTTCAGAATAAAAGCGACACGAACCGTGCGAGGCTCTTCTTCATCGGCGATTAAAAAGTCAGATCGGATATGCAAATCGCCGGTGTCTTCTTCATAAAAACGGGCGGACTCTTCGATGTCTTCGTCCATCGCGTCTTCAGGAATGGACAGGCCGTAATGTTGCTTGACCCAGCGTTTTTCTTCCAAGGTGGGCGATTCCAGATCCACCCAAATAGGCTGAAACTTATTCAGTTCTTCCAAGGACTCGATTTCTTCTTGAAAAAGTCGTCCATTGGCGAGCGAAAAGATATTGAGCATGGCTCACTCCCGAAAAAAATGTGCAACAAGGGTGGTGGTTTGAGGGGGTGAGGCTTTCAACCCCTTTTAAACACTTGTAACGTGCGCGGGAGTTAAAAGCTACCAACTAGGGTAGGTTTCCAAGCAAATGCTCCAAAAATGATAGATGCTGATTATGACAGCATGAGCACGGATTTCGAGTGTCCCAGTAGCCACAACTTGCTTAAGACAAATTGACTTCAAGTCAAAAAGTCCTTTCAACTGAGTCATCCCAAAGCGAGAGCTTAGGTTTTAAAACGTATCAAAATGTCAAAGTGTGAGTGAGTGTTTCACTTCGGGCGGGTCCGCCGTTGCATAGACTTACACCCGATGTCACAGATGTTGAAAAAATAAACTTCTGGGGCTTGCAAATATTGACTCTAGGGCGCATAGTAAAGTTACTTGGACGCATTTTAGAGATGTTTTCAGGTTTTTCCCGCGCACTGCACTGTTGCGGTTAGAAGACCGTTATGTTATGTGCGTTTTTTGCAAGTGCTTTAGGAGGCTACGTATGAATTTGACAATCAGCGGTCACCATCTCGAAGTTACCCCAGCGTTGCGTAGTTACGTGACATCAAAACTAGATCGAATTACGCGACATTTTGACCAACTGGTTGATGTGAAAGTTTTGTTAACAGTAGAAAATCTAAAGGAAAAAGACAAGCGACAACGTGCTGAGTGCAACATTCATGTCAAAGGAAGTGATATGTTTGCTGAGAGTTCTCACGAGGATCTTTATGCAGCGGTTGATGATTTGGTCGACAAGCTGGATCGACAAGTAGGTCGTCATAAAGAAAAAGTCAAAGACCACCATCATGAGGCTTCAAAACGTTTGATGTAAGGTTTCTCGACGCTTTTTAAACCGAAAGCCTAAAACAACGCCCTGCAAAATCGTTCTTGCTTTAGAACGATTTTGCAGGGCGTTTAGCTTGCTTAAGTTGAAATTTTAAAAAATGGTAAGTACTTGTTTCGCTCAGTGCATAATGACATCTGAACTATGAATCGACTATCTAGCATATTGCCAGCTACCCAAGTGCTTGTGGGTGTGGATGCAACCAGTAAAAAACGCGCTTTTGAAGAGGCGGGATTGCTGTTCGAGAGGCTGCATGGATTAAACCGTGCCACGATCACGGACAGTTTGTTTGCGCGTGAGCGCTTAGGCTCTACTGGCTTGGGACATGGCGTCGCCATTCCGCATGGACGCATCAAAGGCATGAAAGTGCCTATGGCGGCGGTCTTTCAATTGGCGCAACCCATTGGTTTTGATGCGCCTGACGAGCAAGCCGTTAATTTATTGATATTTTTGTTGGTGCCTGAAGCAGCCACACAAAAACATCTTGAAATTTTGTCGGAAATTGCTGAATTGCTCAGTGATCCCAATTTAAGGGACAAGCTTAAAACCATGCCTGATGCAGTCCAATTGCATGGTCTGATCACCGGTTGGTTGGCGACGCAAGTTGCGCCATGAAGCCTACTGTCGTCAGTGCGGATGTCTTGTTTGAAGCTTTCCGCACTTATTTAAAGTGGGAGTGGTTGGTCGGCTTGTCGGCATCGGAGCGTCGTTTTGATGAGGTTGCTGTCCACGCTGCGCGTTCAAGTGCGGATTTGGTGGGCTATCTAAATTACATCCATCCCTATCGTTTGCAAGTCTTGGGCGAGCGTGAAATTGCGTACCTGACCAACGGCACAGAAGAAGATTGTGCTCGCCGCGTCTCTCGTATCGTGAAGCTCGAACCCCCTTTGCTCGTCTTAGGTGATGGTCAAACAGCACCTAAAAGCTTGTTGATGCTTTGTGAGCGTGCTCAAATTCCCTTGTTTTCAACCAAAGAGTCGGCTGCTTTTGTAATTGACGTGCTGCGGGCTTATTTGGCCAAGCATTTTTCAGACCGAACCACCATGCACGGTGTCTTCATGGATATTTTGGGTCTCGGGGTGATGATTACTGGTGAATCGGGTCTAGGTAAAAGCGAGCTGGGCTTGGAGTTGATTTCACGCGGCAACGGTTTGGTGGCCGACGATGCGGTCGATTTATTTCGCATCAACCAAACCACCATCGAGG
>CBDUEA010000029.1:0-10732 GCA_965365965.1 uncultured Polaromonas sp.
GCCCGCAGCCGGTGACCAGCACGCGCTTGCCGAGCATTCCGCCGGCCCGGGTGGTGGCGTGCAGCGTGACGGCCAGGGGTTCGGCCATCGCGGCTTCACCCGGGGTCAGGCCGGTTGCATCGACGCACTGGCTGGCATCGGCGACGAGGGTCTCGCGAAACGCACCCTGAATATGGGGAAAGGGCATGGCGCTGCCGTAAAAGCGCATAGCCAAACATTGGTTTTGTTGTCCTAAATGGCAAAAACGACAATTGCCGCAGGGGCGTGAAGGGGAAATTGCTACGCGTTGACCCTTTTGAAAGCCAGAGGTTTCTGCACCTACCTCCTCAACCACGCCTGAAATTTCATGTCCCAAAGCCATGGGCTGCTTGATACGGACGACGCCAAAGCCACCATGCTGGTAGTAATGCAAATCAGAGCCACAAATACCGCCAAAGGCGACGCGCACGCGCAGTTGTTTCGAGGACATGGCTTGCGGGTAATCGACTGCATCGGGGTCTAAATGGACAAGGCGCAAATCCAGTGCGCCGTGGCAAATAACAGCGCGGATACGACGCTGTGTGGGGCTCAAACTTTCATCACTCATGTTGATTTTCAATACTGATATTTTATAAAGTTGCCGTCACGCCACCGTCTACATACAAAATGTGGCCATTGACAAAGTTGGATGCGTCGCTGGCCAAGAACACCGTTGCACCGGCTAAGTCCTCTACATTCCCCCAGCGACGGCTGGGTGTGCGACCAATCAACCAAGCACTGAATTGCTCGTCTTTCACCAGCGCATCCGTCAACTCGGTTTTGAAGTAACCAGGCCCTAAGCCGTTGACGTTGATACCATGTTGTCCCCAGTCGATCGCCATCCCTTTGGTCAACATTTTGACGGCACCTTTGCTCGCGCTGTAAGGCGCAATGTTGGGACGACCCAGCTCACTTTGTACCGAGCAAATATTGATGATTTTGCCGCGCTTGCGAGGAATCATGACTTTGGCAACGGCTTTGCTAACCAGAAATACGCTGTCCACATTGGTGCGCATGATGGCATGCCAATCCTCTTCAGGGAATTGATCCAGGGGTGCGCGTCTCGTCATACCCGCGTTGTTCACCAAAATGTCAATCACACCGATACTTTTTTCAATATCGTGCACAGCTGTTTGCACGGCCTCTGTATCTGTCACATCAAAACAGCGGCTATGAACTTGGAAGCCTTCGCTTCGCAACTGTTCGGCTGCGGCAGATAATTTATGCTCACCGCGCGCATTGAGCACAATGGTTGCCCCCGCCTGCGCTAGGCCACGCGCCAAGGCAAAACCAATACCGCCAGAAGAGCCTGTGATAAGCGCAACACGCCCATCCAATTGAAATTGCTGTGCCATGGTCATACTATTTTTCACTCTAAAAATCTACTTTAAAAATCTTAATCCAAACGTTTACCCGTTTGTGCTTCAAAAATATGCGCCTTGCTTGCAGCCACTTCAATTCGGATCAAATCGTCAGGCTTTGCATCGGTACGTCCATGCATGACGGTCACAATACTTGTACCGCCAACCTCAAGCAGCAATTCAGTCTCCGCACCGGTAGGCTCAACAACAATGACTTTGGCTTCAATGGTGTGGCCAGCACTTTGACCCGGGGGAATAATTTTGATGTCACCAGGACGAATCCCATAGCTCACAGCTTGTGCATCTCGACCTTCGCGGACATTCTCAACAGGCCACTGCGCACCCAAAGCTTCGACAAAAAACTTGCCGTCAGCTGCACGCAAATGGCCTTCAAATACGTTCATCGAAGGGGAGCCAATAAACTGTGCGACAAACAAATTGCCTGGCCGGTCGAACAATTCAAGTGGCGTACCAATTTGTTCAATGATGCCGTCATGCATCACCACAATTCTGTCGGCCAAGGTCATGGCTTCGATTTGGTCATGCGTCACATACACCGTAGTCGTTTTGAGACGCTGGTGCAAAGCCTTGATTTCAGCACGCATGGAAACACGCAGTTTGGCATCTAAGTTAGACAAAGGCTCGTCAAACAAAAAGACTTTTGGATCTCGCACAATGGCTCGCCCCATGGCCACGCGCTGGCGTTGCCCCCCCGATAGTTCACGCGGGAAGCGGTCTAACAAAACGTCAAGATTCAAAATCTTTGCTGCTTTGCTGACGCGTTCGTTGGTGATTTGATCATCTGCTTTACGCAGTTTCAAACTGAAAGCCATGTTGTCACGCACCGTCATGTGCGGATACAGCGCATAACTTTGGAAGACCATGGCAATGTCACGATCTTTAGATTCAAGATCGTTCACGACGCGGTCATCAATGGCAATATCACCACCGCTGATTTCTTCCAAACCCGCCAACATACGCAGCAGGGTTGATTTGCCACAGCCTGATGGACCTACTAGAACGACAAACTCACCGTCCGTAATTTCAAAGCTGATTCCGTGGATGATTTTGGTTTTGCCAAAAGATTTTTCTATATTGCGAAACGATACGGATGCCATGAGCAGTCCTTTTTATAAAAAATAAATTGAAATAGTTGGTTTTGTTTTGGGCTATCGCCGCTTTGGCTTAACTCTTAACGGCACCCGCTGTCAGGCCAGAAACCATGTAGCGTTTGAAGGTGTAATAAATCGCAGCCGGTGGCAAGGCATAAATCAAACCCGTTGCCATCAATAACTCCCACGGGGAATCATCAGCACCTAAAAAGTTGCCGAGTGCGACACCCAAGGTGATGGTAGATTCATTCGACAACAGCAAGAAGGCATATAGGTATTCGTTCCAAGCCAAGAGCAATGCATACGTGCCTACAGCAACCAGCGACGGCACCATTAATGGCAAATAGACCAATCGAAACAGTTGGATCGCCGTTGCACCATCCATTTTTGCTGCCTCGTCCAACTCAAACGGCAGCTTGTCAGACGCTTGTTTCAATACCCAAATGCAATAGGGTGAAGCGATCGTCACCATCGCCAAAATCAGTGACCACTGGTTGTTCAATAAACCATAGCTGCTCATGGTTTTGTACATCGGTACGGCCAAAAACGCCGCTGGAATAAAGTAGGTCGCCAAAGCCATGTTCATCACCGTACGACCACCACGCACCTTGAGTCGACTGATAGCAAATGCAGCTGTAGTCGCAATCACCAAGGTAATAATTGCGACTGAAAACGCAATCACAAATGAATTGCCCAGTTGTTGCCAAAAATGTGTGAGGTAAATATGCTTTTGTTCAAAGACAACTCTGAAGTTATCAAGCGTTGGGGTCTTGGGCCACAAACGCCCCGAGGTTGCTTGATCACGGGGCGATATCGCAAACAAAAACATGTGATACACCGGAATCATGGTCCACAGTAGGACAGGAATACCTATCAACAACAGTTTCGCTTCTGTGGTGACTTGTTTAAAAGTGATTTTTTTCATAAGGGTTAACTCACTTATTTAGACAAACGTTTCATCATGAAATACACCAGCGGTAGCACCATGGGCAAAGCAACCACAATGGAGGCCATGGCCAGATCGATTTGGTCCAAACGCAGATAACGAATGCCCAAAGTTGCCAAAACATGCGTCAGATCCGCTGGGCCACCGCCAGTAAGTAAATACACGCTGTTAAAGTCTCCGAGCGACCAAATGGTTGAAAGCAGCAACGACGTCAGGTACACCGTCTTCAAAGATGGCCAAGTGATGAATTTAAATTTTTGCCAGTTGGTTGCACCGTCTACCGAAGCGGCTTCATATTGTTCTGTAGGAATAGCCAACCGAGCCGCAACCAAAATTAGCGTCCAAAATGGTAAGGACTTCCAAATATGCGCCAAGATAGCGAATGACAAGGCAAGTGTCGGGTCGTTGAGCCAGTTCGGACCGTCAATACCCGCGAGCTTATAAATCAAAGAGTTGATGACGCCCCACTCTGGATTCAGCATGAAGCGAATCGACAAAATTGTGGGAATGGATGGTACCGCCCAAGGCAGGATAAACAGCAAAGACAACCATTTGATCCAAGCTCTCGTCTGCACAAAAAAACCAGACAGAAACAAGGCCACAATCATTTTCAGGTTGATGCCAACCCCTAAGAAAATCAAAGTGTTAATAACCGAACGAAAGAAAATAGGATCTTGAGCGAGATTGACATAGCTCTGAGGGTGGCGCGCCAACCAAAGGCCATAGCCCACGGGGTACAACACAAATATAAGGAAAAGCAGTATGTAAGGGATCAACAAAATGCGCCCCCAAAACTCCCAAGAAGTCGTTGCTTTTTTTGGCAAATTAGCCGGCATTTGTGGTGTGTTCAACGTCAAAGTGGTCATGATAAGGCCTCGTGAGTGGCTACCAGCCCACGCTGGTTAGCCAATCTATTTTTAACAACAGATAAGTGGAATCAATCCATCATCAGCCAGCGACCGCTTTGATACGGGCAATCATTTCATCAACTGCTTTATCGACGGGCACTTTCTCATTCACCACGCGATTCATAGCTTTTGCCCAAACGTTTTCATTGTTCAAAATAGTGAACTTGTAGTTTTTAGTGAATTCAAAGTTAACCGTACCTGCTTGGAATTGGTTATGAACAGCCAAGCGATGCTTATCACCCTTCCAAAAAGCACTGGCCTGGCCAGCTTTGGTCACTGGGTACCAGCGTCCCACAGAGCCTTCAACATATGGGCCTAAGTTTTCTTCAGCCATGATGAATTTGACAAAATCTTTGGCACGCGCTTTGTTTTTCGCATCTTTGAAGATCACGCCAACTTTGACGGCTGCACGATACACCATTTTGGTTCCGTCAGGCTTATTCGGGAAACCCGCTGTACGAATCAAATCATAATAATTCTTCTTGGCTGTTGCGCGTTGCTCAGCTGTCAAAGTCTCGTTAGTGGAATCGTCTAACCACTTGGCAGCAATCGAGATTGTTGCGTTGTGCGTCATGATGGTCGTTTTGTTGTGAAATGCGACGTTGTTGTCCGGGTCTTTCCAGCTGGTTGATGACGGAGGTGTGCAACCGCGTGTATAAACATTGGTGTAGTCTGTCAATGCACCAATCAAGCCAGCACGAACGGCTGGATCGTCCACCAACAACTTACCGCTATCACTGACCATTTTGACGTTATAGGCGTCAGCGAAGGTCAGAAAAGAATAGAACGAATCGCTTGCGTCCACACCCATAGGCTGCCCAATTCCGAAAGTGCGTTTTCCAGTTTTTTCACGGTTAGCTGTTTGCGCTTTGTCACACCAAAATGACCAGTAGTCCGCCCATTTGGTAGGAATGTCTTTTTCACTCAAACCTGCGTCAGTCAACATGTCAGACCAATACTGAATATGCATGGTTTGCTGCTTCATGGGGAATGCATAATAGGCGCGTTTTTTGTCAACATCGTTGTACAAAAAGGTCGTCTCTACGGTATTGGGAGCGAACCGAGAACGCATTGGTTCAATGACGCTTGAAATATCTTCAAGTTTTCCTTCAAACGCCCATTTGCCCGCGACTTGAAAGTCATACACGTCAGCATACGCTACATCCGGCGGATTCTTAGAATCCAACGCTGCGACCGATTTAGGAATACTTTCTTGAGGTGCATATTGAGAAAGCTCGACCTTGACCTTTGTTTTCGCCTCAAATTTTTTGATAGCTGCAAACAAAGCATCGTCTTCAGCTTTGTAATACCCTTTGGCCCACCAAACGGTGATTTTTTCTTGTGCAGCTGCATGGCCACCGACGAGCATCGCCGTGGTCATGCAAGCTGCCGTTGCGAGTAACTTAAATTTCATCTTGCTGTCTCCTTTTGGTTATCTAAACGAACGGGGAAATTAAATGCCTTCAATCAAGCTGCACGTAACTCAGAGGCGGGTTGGTTGACGCGCGGCAAGCGACGTCTTGAGCCTAGAATTTGCTCAATATCGGTATGTGCGCCATCAATCAAAACGCCAATGGCATGCTCGGCTTGGACTGGGTCACGTGCAATCACGGCATCAAGTACGGCGCGATGCAAAGGTAGCGAACTCAGTGGTCCACCTTTTTTACTGGTTGACAGCTCAAAGCTGGTACGCAACAAGGCACTTAAAGCTTTACTCATTTGCACCAACATCCGGTTATGGGACGCCGTCAGCAAACCCTGATGAAAGCGCAAGTCAAAAGTGATGTAATCACCACCTTCATAAACTGCTTGCTTCATGCCTGCATAAGCCAACTCTATTTGAAGAATATCTGACTCTGTGGCACGCTGCGCAGCCAATTTAACGGCTGCGGGCTCCACAACACGGCGCAAGTCTTGCAAATCTCGGATAAATTCTGGCGTTAACCCTGCCTTCGCTTGCCAAGCTATCACATCGGCATCAAACCAGTTCCACTGGTCTGAAGATAAAACACGCGTCCCCACTTTGGGACCCGTATGTATCAAACCTTTTGCCACCAAAGATTTGATCGATTCACGCACTACGGTGCGACTGACACCCAACTCTTCACACAAAACAGGCTCAGGCGGAATAGCGCCACCCTCGGCGTAACGTCCAGCCACAATGGCTTCACCTAAAAAGTCAACTGTGTTGCCGTGGACGTTTTTAATCATGACAAATTTTGTCTGATCAAGGAACCGGTGTAAGCAAGGGCTTACCCGCAAAATGTGCCTGCAAATTACCAAATGCCAAGTCCGCCATGGCACGGCGTGTTTGCCAAGTAGCGCTGGCGATATGCGGCGTTAAGACCACGTTAGGCATCGCACATAGACTCTCAGGCACATTTGGCTCATCTTCAAAGACATCAAGCGCTGCACCGGCGATCACGCCATTTTGCAAGGCTGCAATCAATGCTGTTTGGTCAACCACCGAACCACGCGCCACATTTATCAAATAGCCTTTTGGACCCAAGGCTGCCAAAACTTCGGCATTGATCAAACCGCGCGTTCCCGCACCGCCAGGTGTGATGACCATCAAGAAATCAACCTCTGCTGCTAACGCTGCTGGCGTGGAATAGTGGGTGTAACGGCTATCGACTTTAGGATTGCGAGAAGTATAAGCAATGCTCATGCCAAAACCTTCTGCACGATCTGCAATAGCACCACCAATACGACCCAAACCGACAATACCCAATCGTGCACCGGTAACTTTGCGCCCCAGCGTCATAGGGCCTGTTGGCCATTTGCCAGCCCGCACATACTGGTCTGCTTGCGGCACGCCACGAGCTACGGCCAGCATCAACGCCAAACCCATGTCAGCGACATCCTCTGTCAAAACATCGGGGGTATTTGTAATCGGAATACCTCGCTCATGCGCTGCCGGCACGTCATAACGGTCATAGCCAACGCCAAAAACAGAAATCATTTCCAAGGCGGGCAATTGCGCTAGCAGTTCACGCGTAACTTGTGATTCACCACCGCCAGCAATCGCTTTGATGCGCGGTGCGATTAAAGCAAATGCAGCAGGATCTGCTTCATGCGTGCGATCATGTACAACGTATGAAGCTTGCAACTCTTGCATATACGGTGGCCACAATTTGGCAACGACTAGGATTTCAGGTTTTGACAATTTAACTCCAACTTATTAGCTATAAATTATTTTTCAGAGGATCCACACATTCAATAAATTGTGTTTGCCTTAATGCCGCTATCGTATTACCATAAGATGATTAATCGATCAGGGTATACCCGAAATTTTTCATTCAACCTCCTAAAATAATCGAGACATATGAACCAAAAACCTAAAAAACCCGCTCACGAACTACGCAGCCAACAATGGTTTGGCAGACAAGACCGCGATGGTTTTGCATACCGCAGTTGGGTCAAAGGCAAAGGGGTTCCGCACGATCAATTTGATGGTCGTCCTGTGATTGGGATTTGCAACACTTTCAGCGAACTCACACCTTGCAACTCTCACTTTCGCACATTGGCAGAACAAGTGAAAATAGGTGTTTACGAGGCTGGTGGTTTCCCGCTTGAATTTCCAGTCATGTCGCTAGGAGAAACCTTGTTACGTCCAACGGCTATGCTTTATCGCAACTTAGCCAGCATGGATGTTGAAGAAAGTATTCGCGGCAACCCAATTGATGGTGTGGTGCTGCTCATGGGCTGCGACAAAACAACGCCTTCTTTGGTCATGGGTGCCGCCAGTGTGGACTTACCCACCGTGGGTGTAAGCGGTGGCCCCATGCTGAGCGGCAAATGGCGCGGACAAGAACTGGGCTCTGGCACCGGCGTCTGGAGCATGAGCGAGCAAGTAC
The DNA here is from genome assembly GCA_965365965.1 of uncultured Polaromonas sp. GTDB lineage: Bacteria > Pseudomonadota > Gammaproteobacteria > Burkholderiales > Burkholderiaceae_C > Aalborgiella. The sequence goes on from CBDUEA010000029.1 coordinate 8,203, forward strand.
GGGCTGGCACACTCAAGCTGCAAGATTTTTTTGAAGCCGAGAGCTGCATGCACCGCAGCCATGGCTCTTGCATGACCATGGGAACCGCATCCACCATGGCTAGCATGGTCGAAGCACTGGGTATTGGCTTGCCTGGCAATGCCGCCTACCCCGCCGTCGATGGTCGACGCAACGTGTTGGCGCGTATGGCTGGCCGCCGCGCCGTGGATATGGTGCATGAGGATATGAAACTGTCCAAGGTCATGACACGCAAAGCGTTTGAAAATGCTATCGTGACACTCGCTGCGATTGGTGGATCCACCAACGCTGTGATTCACTTGGTTGCGATGGCTCGTCGCATTGGCGTCGAACTTAACATTGAAGATTTTGACCGTTTGGCCAGTGATTTGCCGTGTTTGGTTAACTTGCAACCCTCAGGCAAATTTTTGATGGAAGATTTTTGCTATGCTGGCGGATTACCAGCGGTGATGAAAGAGATTTCACACCTGCTGCATACCGACATTGTGACCGTGACAGGTCAAACCGTGGCTGAAAATATTGCCAGTGCTGAAAACTACAATACAGAAGTCATCACACCGCTTACCACACCATTCAAGGAAAAAGCGGGCATTGCCATTTTGCGTGGCAACTTGTCACCACGCGGTGCCGTCATCAAACCCAGCGCGGCCACACCGTCTTTGCTGGTACATACCGGACGTGCCGTTGTCTTTGAAGACATCGAAGACTTTCACAAACGCATCGACGACGAGGACTTGGACATTGATGAAACCTGCGTCATGGTGCTTAAAAACTGCGGCCCCAAAGGCTACCCCGGTATGGCAGAAGTGGGCAATATGCCGTTGCCACCCAAAATTCTGCGCAAAGGCATCACCGACATGGTGCGTATCAGCGATGCACGTATGAGCGGCACTGCCTATGGCACCGTGGTGCTGCATACTGCCCCTGAAGCTGCTGCGGGTGGCCCGTTGGCTGTGGTGCAAAACGGTGACTTGATTGAATTGAATGTGCCCGAGCGCAAACTACACTTGCACATCAGCGACGAAGAGTTGGCACGTCGTTTGGCTTTGTGGACAGCACCTAAACCGCCTTTGGATTCGGGCTACTGGAAGCTCTACATTGACCACGTCTTGCAAGCCGATGAAGGCGTAGACCTTGACTTTTTGGTCGGTAAACGCGGTGCATTTGTACCACGTGATAACCATTGATTTTCAAAAAGTATTTGTAATTTAATAGCAAACTATTGATTAAATACGCCGGCCACAGCCACATTTAAGTATAGAAAAACCCTGCAAACCAGAAATCTGGTTTGCAGGGTTTTTTAACTATCGCCTAGAATGAAACGAAATTAAACCGTTGCAGCGGCTTTGTCTGCCGCATCAGTTATGTCCGTAAAGTTCGACATTTTGTCAAAATTCATGTACTGATAAATTGTGTCGCTAGCGGCTGTCAGCACGCCCATGTCCGCCATGTACTCGGCTTTGGTCGGGATACGGCCCAGCTTGGAGCAAATAGCCGCCAATTCCGCGCTACCCAAATAGACATTGCTGTTCTTGCCCAAGCGATTCGGGAAGTTGCGGGTCGAGGTGGAGAACACCGTCGCACCTTCACGCACCTGCGCCTGGTTACCCATACACAAACTGCAGCCTGGCATTTCCATACGTGCGCCAGCGCTACCCAGTACACCGTAATGGCCTTCTTCGCTCAACTGGTGGGCATCCATCTTGGTTGGTGGTGCGACCCACAACTTGACCGGGATATCGCGCTTGTTTTCAAGCAGTTTGGACGCTGCACGGAAGTGACCGATGTTGGTCATGCAAGAGCCAATGAACACCTCTTCAATCACGGCGCCAGCCACGTCTGACAATGTTTTCACATCATCAGGGTCGTTCGGGCAGGCGACGATAGGCTCATGGATTTCTGCCAAGTCGATTTCAATGACGGCTGCGTACTCAGCATCTGCGTCGCCTTTAAGCAGCTCAGGCTTGGCCAACCAAGCTTCCATGGCTGCAATGCGGCGATTGATGGTGCGCACGTCTTGGTAGCCGGTGGCAATCATCCACTTCAACATGGTGATATTGCTGGTGATGTACTCAATGATCGGCTCTTTGTTCAAGTGCACGGTACAGCCGCCCGCAGAGCGCTCGGCTGACGCATCACTCAACTCAAACGCTTGCTCGACTTTGAGGTCTGGCAAGCCTTCAATTTCTAAAATGCGACCCGAGAAAATGTTTTTCTTGCCCTGCTTTGCCACCGTCAACAGACCCGCTTTGATGGCGTACAAGGGAATCGCGTTCACCAAGTCACGTAGGGTCACACCGGGTTGCATTTTGCCTTTGAAGCGAACCAACACACTCTCAGGCATGTCGAGTGGCATCACACCGGTAGCAGCACCAAAGGCGACCAAACCAGAACCCGCTGGGAAACTGATACCGATAGGGAAACGGGTGTGGCTGTCGCCACCTGTACCCACGGTATCAGGCAACAACATACGGTTCAACCAGCTGTGGATGATGCCGTCACCTGGACGCAA
>CBDUEA010000030.1:0-10727 GCA_965365965.1 uncultured Polaromonas sp.
GGATTGCCCTATCTGCGATCAAGGCGGTGAATGCCAGTTGCAAGATCTGGCCGTTGGTTATGGTGGTTCAACATCTCGCTACGAAGAAGAAAAACGCGTTGTCTTTCACAAGGATGTTGGTCCTTTGATCAGCATGGAAGAAATGAGCCGCTGCATACATTGCACACGTTGTGTTCGTTTTGGACAAGAAGTTGCTGGCGTCATGGAACTGGGCATGTCGCACCGAGGCGAGCATGCCGAAATCGAGACTTTCATTGGGCAATCCATTGACTCTGAATTGTCAGGCAATATGATCGATATTTGTCCGGTTGGTGCTTTAACCAGTAAGCCTTTCCGCTACAGCGCACGGACTTGGGAGTTGAGCCGTCGTAAATCAATCAGTCCACATGATTCAACCGGCGCTAATTTGATTGTTCAAGTGAAGAATAATAAAGTTATGCGAGTCGTACCTTTAGAAAATGAAGAAGTCAATGAATGCTGGATTGCAGATCGAGATCGCTTTTCATACGAAGCGTTGAATTCTGATGAGCGCTTAACCAGCCCGATGATCAAGCATGGCGGCGAATGGAAAAAGGTTGATTGGCAAACAGCACTTGAATATGTAGCGAATGGTTTGAAACAAATCAAAGCTGATCACGGTGCTTCGAGTTTGGGGGCTTTGGTAAGCCCGCAATCAACCTTGGAAGAACTGTATTTGGCTGCACGCTTGATGCGTGGACTTCAAAGCGACAATATTGATTACCGTTTGCGTCATGCTGAATTCACTGTGTTTGAACATGTGCGCTGGTTGGGTACAAGTATTGCATCATTGTCGAACTTGCAGAGGGTGTTAATCATTGGTTCTAACGTGCGTAAAGAGCATCCACTTTTTGCACAGCGGATTCGTCAGTCAGTTCGTAAAGGGTGTGTTGTCAGTACAGTGCATTCGAAAGCCTATGATTTAGCTATGCCTATTGCTCACAATTGTGTTGCTGATGCTAGTGAATGGGGACAAGTTTTGGCAGAAATTTCTGCAGCTATAGCTGCAGAAAAGGGTTTGAATGCCCCAGTTCAAGTTGCATTGACTGACAAGTCAAAAGCTATTGCTGCTACATTACTTTCCGGAGAGCGCAGTGCTATCTTTTTGGGCATTGCAGCTGCTCACCATGCCAAAGCATCCAGCTTGCTGGCATTGGCTAACTGGATTGCGGAGCACACAGGAGCATCCGTTGGTTATCTAACAGAATCTGCCAATACCGTGGGAGCACAGTGGGTGGGCGCGCAGCCTTTAACTAACGGTTTAAATGCCGGTGAAATGCTGGCAGGTGGTTTAAAAGCCGTTGTGTTGCTTAATAACGAACCCGAATTTGATTCTGCTGCTGGAGCACCTTCAAAAGCTGCTCTCGGGCAAGCTCATATGGTTGTGAGCATGAGCCCCTTCAAAGCCAATATGGATTTTTGTGATGTGGTGTTGCCAATTTCACCTTTTTCAGAGACATCAGGTACTTTTATCAACGCTGAAGGTCGCCTTCAAAGCTTCCATGCAGTAGTTAAGCCATTGGGGGAGACGCGACCAGCTTGGAAGGTTTTGCGTGTATTGGCCAATATGATGGGTATTGCTGGTTTTGAGTTTGATACCTCCCAAGATGTTTTGGCGGCTGCATTGCAAGGCCAAGTTCAGATAACGCAGTTGCCTGCTGAAAAATTGATGAATAAAACGTCTGCGCGTATTGATATGTCAACAAGTTCGGTTCAACCAGCAGTTGCATCTATCTATCAAGTAGATGGTATTGTTCGACGTGCAAGCTCATTACAGATGACGGCTGATGCAAAGTCAACGTACGCTAGTGAGGTGGCTGCATGATTGATGCAATTTACTACGCTGGATTGCATTTGCTAGCTGCTTCATGGTGGACGGACAATGCTTGGCCCGTAATTTGGAACTTGATCAAAATTATTGTGCTTGTTTTGCCCTTGATGGGAGCTGTTGCCTACTTAACTTTGTGGGAGCGTAAGCTCATTGGCTGGATTCAAATCCGAGTGGGACCAAATCGTGTCGGTCCTTTAGGTTTGTTACAGCCTATTGCCGATGCTCTTAAGTTGTTGACCAAAGAAATTTTGATTCCAACTGCTGCAAACAAAGGTTTGTTTTTACTTGGTCCGATTATGACGATCATGCCGGCACTAGCGGCTTGGGCTGTAATACCATTCGGTCCTGATGTCGCTTTATCAAATATCAATGCGGGCTTATTATTTGTGATGGCCATCACATCAATGGAAGTTTACGGCGTGATCATCGCAGGTTGGGCATCAAATTCAAAATATGCATTTTTGGGCGCAATGCGTGCTTCTGCTCAAATGTTGAGTTATGAGATTGCAATGGGTTTTTGTCTGGTAATTGTGCTCATGGTATCTGCGAGCTTGAATATGACAGACATTGTGACGGGTCAAGCAAAAGGATTGTTTACCAATGGTAGCTATGCCAGTATGGGATTAAATTTCCTGTCTTGGAACTGGTTACCCTTGCTGCCCATATTTGCGGTGTACTTTATTTCGGGTTTAGCAGAAACTAATCGTCATCCATTTGACGTTGTAGAAGGCGAATCAGAAATTGTTGCCGGACATATGGTTGAGTATTCAGGCATGTCTTATGCGATGTTTTACTTGGCAGAGTATGCGAACATGTGGTTGATCTCAATCTTAGCTGTCATTATGTTCTTGGGTGGCTGGCTCTCGCCAATTGCCGCTTTAGATTTTGTTCCCGGCTGGATCTGGCTTGGATTAAAAACCTGTTTTTTAGTTACTACGTTTATTTGGATTCGTGCAACATTTCCTCGATATCGTTATGACCAGATCATGCGTTTGGGTTGGAAAATTTTCATTCCAGTTACTTTGGTATGGTTGATTGTTGTCGGTGCGTGGATGCAAACATCTTGGAATATTTGGAAGTAAGCGAAGTTTATGTCTAATGTAGCTACACATTCTGTCAGTGCACCTTTTTCACTGAAAGATTTTTTGTCGAGTTTCATGCTGACTGAATTATTCAGAGGCTTGGTACTAACTGGCAAATATATGTTCAGGCGGAAAATTACGATTCAATTCCCTGAAGAAAAAACGCCAGCAAGCCCTCGTTTTCGCGGTCTGCATGCTTTGCGTCGCTATGAAAATGGTGAAGAACGTTGTATAGCTTGTAAGTTATGCGAGGCTGTGTGCCCTGCTATGGCCATCACGATTGAATCAGATGTTCGTGAAGACGGGAGTCGCCGTACTAGCCGTTATGACATTGATTTAACTAAATGTATTTTTTGCGGATTCTGTGAAGAAAGCTGTCCAGTCGATTCCATTGTTGAAACTCATATTTTTGAATACCACGGTGAAAAGCGAGGAGATTTGTACTTTACTAAAGAAATGTTACTTGCAGTTGGTGATCGCTACGAAACTGAAATTGCAGCGAATCGTGCAGCTGATGCTAAATATCGCTGAGCTGAAAACACGTATTACTTTTAAAGAAATGTTTCATGGACGTTAAGACACTGTTTTTTATTATGTTTGCAGCGCTTATGCTCTTTGCAGCATTTCGCGTGATTACAGCACGTAATCCAGTACACGCTGCTTTGTATTTGGTATTGGCATTTTTTCAAGCTGCAGGTATTTGGATTTTACTCAAGGCGGAATTTTTAGCCATCGCTTTGGTGTTGGTGTATGTTGGTGCCGTGATGGTCTTGTTCTTATTCGTGGTGATGATGCTTGATATCAATATCGACAGTATTCGAATAGGTTTCTGGAAAAGATTTCCTTTAATTGCAGTTTTTGGTGCACTGATAGCGCTTGAGATGTCTGCTGTATTGATGGGTGGCTTCCGGGTTGTTGATGATCCGAAAGTTGCAGTTGAAATAGCTCAAAATGCGGGGAAAATCGCACAAATTTCAAATACCAAAGATTTAGGTATTTTGCTGTACACACAATATTTGTATCCGTTAGAAGTTGCTGCTGTGATTTTGTTGGTAGCCATCATTGCAGCCATCGGTTTAACTTTGCGCAAGCGCAAAGATAGTAAATACGTTAATCCTTCATATCAAGTTCGCATTAAGGCAAGGGATCGCATGGAGGTGATTCGTCTTGAAGCTACAAAGCCAGCCAAACCAATAGTAGTTCCAGTTGACGCTGAGTCGACAGCCACGAGCGCTTCTGTGGAGAAAAAAATATGACCTTAACTCTATGGCATTTTTTGGTACTTGGTGCCATGCTTTTTGCTTTATCAGTCATTGGAATTTTTTTGAATCGGAAAAATTTAATCGTTTTACTGATGGCCATTGAGTTGATGCTCTTGGCAGTTAATACCAACTTTGTTGCCTTCTCTCATTATTTGGGTGACATGCATGGTCAAATCTTTGTTTTCTTTATTTTGACAGTAGCTGCGGCAGAGTCCGCTATCGGCTTAGCTATTTTGGTATTGTTGTTCCGTAATAAATCCAGTATCAATGTGGATGAGTTGGACACACTCAAAGGCTAGTTCAGAAACGAAACCTTTTATATATGACGAATCAATGAGACTAGAACAATGAGTGCAACGCTTTCTGCTTCAACTTTACTAGCTGTTCCTATGGCACCTTTGCTTGGTGCGGTATTGGCTGGTGTTTTCGGGACAGCCCTAGGTGGTAACTGGATTGGTCGCCGGCTGAGTCATTCGTTGACTATTCTGGGTGTCTTTATCGCCTTTGTTTTATCCACAATGACTTTGAATAGCGTGATAACTGATGGTGCCCGATTCAATGAGACGCTTTACACCTGGATGCTGGTTGGTGGTCTCAAAATGGAAATTGGCTTCTTGGTAGATGGTTTGACGGCAATGATGATGTGCGTCGTGACGTTTGTCTCTTTGATGGTGCATATCTACACGATTGGCTATATGGAGGAGGATGCTGGGTATAACCGCTTCTTTGGTTATATCTCATTGTTTACTTTCTCTATGTTGATGCTTGTCATGAGCAACAACATGTTGCAATTGTTTTTCGGATGGGAAGCGGTTGGCTTGGTTTCATATTTGTTGATTGGATTTTGGTTTAACAAACCAACAGCCATTTTTGCAAATATGAAAGCTTTTTTGGTTAATCGCGTTGGTGATTTTGGTTTTATCTTAGGGATTGGTTTGATAGCTGCCTATGCAGGTACTCTCAATTATTCTGAAGCATTCGGTAAGGCAAATGAACTGGCGAAAATTAGCTTCCCTGGAACTGAGTGGATGTTGGTCACAGTGATTTGTATTTGCTTGTTTATTGGCGCGATGGGTAAAAGTGCTCAGTTTCCTTTACATGTCTGGCTGCCAGACTCTATGGAAGGTCCAACACCCATTTCAGCTTTGATTCATGCTGCAACGATGGTGACCGCAGGCATCTTTATGGTCGCCCGAATGTCTCCACTATTTGAGCTTAGTGAGAGTGCTTTGAGTTTTGTCATGATCATAGGTGCCATTACGGCATTGTTTATGGGCTTTTTGGGTATTATTCAAAATGACATCAAGCGCGTCGTGGCTTACTCAACGCTATCTCAGCTGGGTTACATGACAGTGGCATTGGGTGCTTCTGCGTATTCAGTGGCGGTTTTTCACTTGATGACGCACGCATTTTTCAAAGCCTTGCTATTCCTTGCTGCTGGGTCTGTGATCATGGGTGTTCATCACAACCAAGATATCCGCTGGATGGGTGGCTTGCGTAAGTACATGCCAATCACATGGATCACATCCTTGGTCGGTTCATTGGCATTGATTGGAACTCCTTTGTTCTCAGGCTTTTACTCGAAAGATAGCATCATTGAAGCAGTACACGAAAGTCATTTGTTTGGTTCAAGTTTTGCTTCATTTGCCGTTTTAGCTGGTGTTTTTGTAACCGCCTTCTATTCATTCCGTATGTATTTCTTGGTTTTTCATGGCAAAGAACGGTTCGACCAGAATCCAGAAGCACACCATGATGCACATGATGCACATGATGCACATGATGCACACGATGGTCATGCACAACATGATGATCATCACAAACCACACGAATCGCCTTGGGTGGTTACTTTGCCGCTGATATTGTTAGCTATTCCATCAGTAGTTATTGGTTATTTGACGATTGAGCAGATGGTGTTTGGTGGATTTTTCAAAGACGCAATCTTCATCAACGCAGAGAAACACCAGGCTATGACGGTGCTGACTGAGGAATTCCATGGTGCACTGAATATGGCGATGCATGCTCTGAAAACCATGCCATTCTGGTTGGCTGTTGCTGGAGTTGCAAGCTCGTATTACATGTACATGATCAACCCTGCATTGCCGGCAGCTATCAAGCGGATTTTCCAACCCATTTACACCTTGTTAGAAAATAAATATTACCTAGATTGGTTCAATGAAAACGTTATCGCACGTGGAGCGTGTGTCTTGGGTGTGGGTCTATGGAAAGTGGGCGACCAAACGCTCATTGACGGTACGGTTGTAAACGGTTCTTGGAAAGTTGTACGCATATTCTCTGGTTTGGTTCGTCGTATTCAAACGGGTTATCTATACCACTATGCGCTGTCCATGATTGTGGGAGTATTTGTTTTGATGACGTACTTCGTCTGGCTCAAGCCTTAAGGAAAAGAAGAAAATGGGTCTGTTGAGTCTTGCTATTTGGACGCCAATTTTGTTTGGTGCTGTTTTGCTGGCGTTTGGTCGAGATGACCAAGCTAGGGTTGTCCGTTGGATCGCCTTAATCGGAGCTTTGGTCAGCTTGCTGGTTACTCTGCCTTTGTACGATGGTTTTAAGCTTGGCACGTCCGCCATGCAATTCGTAGAAAAAGCACCTTGGATTGATGCTTTCCACGTGAATTACCATCTTGGCGTAGACGGTATTTCGTTTTGGTTCGTGCTTTTAACCGCATTCATCAATGTGATAGTGATCATTGCGTCTTGGGAGTCCATCACCACGCGTGTGAATCAATACATGGGTGCCTTCATGATTCTGAGTGGACTCATGATTGGCGTGTTCTGCGCTTTAGATGGATTGCTCTTTTACGTATTTTTTGAAGCAACTTTGATTCCAATGTACTTAATCATTGGTATTTGGGGTGGTCCAAATAAAATTTATGCGGCCTTCAAGTTTTTCTTGTACACCTTGCTCGGCTCTTTACTAATGCTGATCGCCTTAATTTATCTATATTCCAAATCAGGCGGTAGTTTCGACTTGTCAGTTTGGCATAAATTGCCATTGAGTGCTACGGCACAAACTTTGTTATTTTTTGCATTCTTCTCAGCGTTCGCTGTCAAAGTTCCTATGTGGCCAGTTCATACTTGGTTGCCAGACGTTCACGTCGAAGCACCCACAGGTGGCTCAGCCGTGTTGGCTGCGATCATGTTGAAACTTGGCGCCTATGGATTTTTGCGCTTCTCTCTGCCCATCGCGCCAGATGCTGCTCACGAGTGGGCTTGGCTCATGATTGCGTTGTCATTGATTGCCGTGATTTACGTAGGTTTGGTCGCTATGGTGCAGCAAGATATGAAAAAACTGGTGGCTTACTCATCAGTAGCACACATGGGTTTTGTGACCTTGGGATTCTTTATTTTCAGCGACTTAGGTGTAGCTGGTGGACTGGTGCAAATGATTGCGCATGGTTTCGTATCTGGCGCAATGTTCTTGTGCATTGGTGTTCTTTACGATCGGATGCATTCACGTGAGATTGCCAGCTATGGCGGCGTGATCAATACTATGCCTAAGTTCGCAGCATTTGCGCTCTTATTTTCAATGGCTAATTGCGGATTACCGGGAACAGCTGGTTTTGTTGGTGAGTGGATGGTGATCTTAGGTGCTGTAAAGGCTAACTTTTGGCTCGGTTTCGCGGCTGCAACTGCATTGATTTTTGGTGCTGCATACACGTTGTGGATGTTTAAACGTGTTTATTTAGGCCCAGTAACCAATGACCATGTGAAAGAGCTCAAGGATATCAACAGTCGTGAGTTCTTGGTCATGACTTTGTTGGCCATTGCTGTGCTTTGGATGGGCGTATATCCAAAACCCTTCACTGATGTGATGAACGCTTCCGTGGTCGATTTGCTTAAGCATGTTGCCACATCTAAGTTATAAGTTGAATTGACCTCCCAGTCAGATCCTTGATATTGGCTCCTAATTGCACAAACTGAAAATTTAAGATGATTGACAAACTAAGTTGGATCGCTATTTACCCAGAAATCGTCCTGTTGGTGATGGCTTGCGTGATTTTATTGGTAGATCTGGCCGTAACCAGCCCACGTCGAACAGCTACGTATGTGTTGACCTTGTTGACCTTGGCAGTGGTTGCGTTTCTGGAGGCTTTGTATGCAACGGGAGGTCAAACCATTTACGGTTTTGGCAATATGACCGTGAGCGATCCCATGTCTAGTTGGCTGAAGTGCTTTGCATCCATTGCTCTGATGGTAACTTTGATTTATGGTCGTCCTTATTCAGCCGACCGAGGCATGATGCGTGGTGGCGAAGTATTCACGCTGGCTTTGTTCTCGCTCTTAGGAATGTTTGTGATGATGTCGGGAAACAACTTTTTGTTGATTTACTTAGGCTTGGAGTTGCTCACGCTATCTAGCTACGCCTTGGTTGCCTTGCGCCGTGACAATGCCACAGCATCAGAGGCGGCCATGAAGTATTTCGTGCTCGGTGCCTTGGCTAGTGGATTTTTGCTTTACGGTTTATCCATGATGTATGGTGCAACCGGCAGCTTGGAAATTGGTGCTGTTTTCAAAGCGATCAATTCAGGTGTGGTGAAACACCAAGTTTTAGTTTTTGGTCTGGTATTTATTGTTGCTGGTCTGGGTTTCAAACTCGGTGTGGTTCCATTCCACATGTGGGTGCCAGACGTTTACCAAGGGGCACCCACTTCAATTACCTTGATGATCGGTAGTGCACCTAAGTTGGCAGCATTTGCGATCACAATTCGTTTATTGGTTGAAGGTATGCTGCCACTGGCAATTGACTGGCAGCAAATGTTGGCTGTATTGGCTATTGGATCTTTACTTGTGGGAAATTTGGCCGCGATTGCGCAAACCAACTTGAAGCGTATGTTGGCTTACTCCACAATTTCACAAATGGGTTTTGTGCTGATTGGTTTACTCTCTGGCATCGTTAATGGCAATACACTTTCTGCGGCAACGGCTTACAGCGCGTCTATGTTCTATGTTATTACTTACGTGATCACGACATTGGGCAGTTTCGGCGTTATTTTGTTGCTGGCTCGCGATGGTTTTGAGAGTGAAGAAATCACCGATTTGGCTGGCTTAAACCAACGCAGTCCTTTATATGCCGCCATCATGGCCGTTTGCATGTTCTCGTTGGCTGGTGTACCACCAATGGTTGGCTTCTACGCAAAGTTGTCTGTTCTGCAAGCGTTGGTATCCTCCGGGCAAATGCCTAGCATTGTACTGGCTGTCTTTGCTGTAATGATGTCATTAGTCGGTGCGTTTTATTATTTGCGTGTTGTAAAAGTCATGTATTTTGATGAACCCATTACTTCAACGAACGTATCTGCACCTGCTGATGTTCGCACGGTCTTGACCATCAATGGCGCTTTGGTTTTGTTACTAGGTCTCTTTCCAAGTGGTTTGATGTCGCTGTGCGCAGACGCGATTGTTAAAACGCTCAGTACCTAAGCAGGCGTTGAGTTGAGTAAATCATGAGTCAAACTGTTTCTGTATGGTTGGTTTTATTGGCTGCCGTGCTTGGCGCGAATTTGGCATTTATGACTCAGAAGCTGTTTCTCTTTTACACGCTTAAAGAGACCAAAACACTGGCATGGCGATTGTTAGAGTTGGTTGTCTTTTACTTTCTGGTTGGTGGTTTCGGTTTACTGCTTGAAAACCGCGCCGGTCAAATTGCACCGCAAAACTGGGAGTTTTACGCCATCACAGGCGCGCTGTTTTTAACATTGGCTTTCCCCGGTTTCATCTATCGTTATTTGCTGAAGCACTAAGCTGAAGTATTTAGCTGAAACCATAACATCATGACTACTGGGTCATCTGAGAGCCACCTCATTGAAACTGCTGTCTGCAGCGATGTCATTTATAAGGGTAATTTTTTACATATCTTGCGCGATACCGTGCGCTTGCCAAGCGGCAAGCTCGCTAGCCGAGAGTACGTGGTTCATCCAGGTGCTGTGGTTGTGATTGCTTTGCTGGATGATGGACGTGTTATTCTGGAACGACAATTTCGTTACCCGGTTGGACAAGTTATGATCGAGTTTCCTGCAGGAAAACTCGAAAAGGGGGAAGATCCCTTGTTGTGCGGTCAGCGTGAGCTGCTTGAAGAAACCGGTTACAGCGCTACACAGTGGGCCTACGCCGGTCCGATGCATCTGGCTATTGCTTACTCTACTGAAGTTATCCATGTCTTTTTTGCAAAGGGCTTGAGCTTGGGTGCGCGTAATTTGGATGATGGAGAGTTTCTAGATGTCATCACAGCGACGCCTGCCGAATTGCTGCAGTGGTGCGGTGAAGGCAAAGTCACCGATGCAAAAACCTTGACTTGCGCTTTGTGGATGCAAAATGTTCTCTCAAGCGCATGGAAATTGACTTGGCAGCAAACATGACTATTGAGCTTGATGAGACAATGCTTACATGAAAGTTCTAGATCTTCAATGCCAACAACAACACAGCTTTGAAGGTTGGTTTGGTTCAGAAATCGACTTCCAAAGCCAATTGGCGAAAGGCTTGGTGCAGTGCCCCCTATGCGGTAACGCCGACATCACTA
>CBDUEA010000031.1:0-10588 GCA_965365965.1 uncultured Polaromonas sp.
TTCATGTGGTAGACGCTGCAAACCCTGGCTTTCCTGAGCAAATCGCTGAAGTTCAACGTGTTTTGAAGGAAATTGGCGCAGATGTTGTGCCGCAGCTGTTGGTGTTTAACAAGCTTGATGCTCTTGAAAAAGAGCAAGAGCCGCTTCAACTAGAAGATATGTATGAAATTGAGGGTCAAAACGTGCCGCGTTTGTTCGTTAGCGCTAAAAGTGGCAAGGGTTTACCGGCTTTGCGCCAGTATTTAGCGATAACTGTACAAGCCGCCATGGGAGAAGCTTCTACTTCAGACTATGATCCTCGCTTTGATTGGGTCGCTAAGCAAGAAAATGCTGCGCCTGATGCAGATATTTTGCAATGACTTTTCTTTATGAAATTCACCCTGAGACTGAGTTATGAATTTTAATTTACGCACCATTGAATGGACAATCATGCCACAGCGTTTCAAAGCCGCTGCGTTGGGTATGTTCAATTTGAACGATTCAAAATGGGGGCGTGGCGATGACAAGTCGCCTGAAGGCCAAGACGGGGATAAGTCTGCTCCTTCACAGCGGCCAGAACTTGATAGACCTGTCTCACAACAACAAAATGACGGTAAAAAACCAAATGGTCCACCAGACTTGGATGAGTTGTGGCGTGATTTCAATCAAAAGTTGAGGGGGCTGTTGGGTGGCGCTAAGGGCAAAGGGCGACCTCAACCTAACAACAACCAAGGCGGCAATAATGGTGGCTCGGGTGGAGGGTTCCAGCCTGACATGAAAAGTGCGGGTGTGGGAGCTGGTTTGATTCTGGGCGTATTGGCTTTGATTTGGCTGGGAACTGGCTTTTTCATCGTCCAAGAGGGCCAGCAAGCGGTTATCACCCAGTTTGGCAAGTACAAAAGCTCAGTGGGCGCTGGTTTCAATTGGCGTCTGCCATACCCTATTCAGCGTCACGAGTTGGTGTTTGTGACGCAAATTCGCTCGGTGGATGTCGGGCGCGACAATATTATCAAAGCAACTGGACTGCGTGAGTCAGCGATGTTGACACTTGATGAAAACATTGTGGAAATCAAATTTGCGGTGCAATACCGTTTGAGCGATGCGCGTGCTTATTTGTTTGAGAGTAAAGACCCTTCTGGTGCCGTGGTGCAGGCGGCAGAAACAGCTGTGCGCGAAGTCGTTGGCAAAATGCGCATGGATGCTGCTTTGTCAGAAGAGCGTGATCAAATTGCACCGCGTGTACGAGCGTTGATGCAAGTCATTTTGGATCGTTACAAGGTCGGTGTTGAAGTGGTGGGTATCAATTTGCAGCAAGGTGGTGTACGCCCGCCTGAGCAAGTGCAGGCGGCTTTTGATGATGTGCTTAAGGCGGGTCAAGAGCGTGAACGCGCTAAAAACGAAGCGCAAGCTTATGCCAACGATGTGGTACCTCGTGCTGTAGGTTCTGCTTCGCGCTTGAAAGAAGAGGCTGACGCCTACAAAGCCCGTATCACCGCACAAGCTGAAGGTGATGCTCAGCGTTTCCGTTCTATCCAGACTGAATATGCAAAAGCGCCACAAGTGACCCGTGATCGGATGTATTTGGATGCAATGCAGCAAATTTATGGCAACGTGACCAAAGTTTTGGTGGATTCGCGCCAAGGCTCAAACTTGCTGTATTTACCACTCGATAAAATCATGCAAATGACGGGGCAAGCAGGTACATCAGATGCCAGCGGAGTGACTTCAGTGCCTACGCCTTCTCCTGTGACCGCGCCCTCGGCTGCAGCCAACGATGCACGAAGTCGCGACGCATCGCGTACACGCGATCGTGAAACACGCTAAAAATAATAAAACTACATAAAAGAGCACACCATGAACAGAATTGGTTTTATTGCATCTTCGTTGCTGGTTGTACTGGCACTCATCAGTTCAACGCTTTTTGTTGTTGATCAGCGCCAGTTTGGCGTGGTTTACGCCTTGGGGCAAATCAAAGAGGTGATTACTGAGCCTGGGCTCAACTTTAAATTGCCACCTCCCTTCCAAAACGTTTCTTACATCGATAAGCGCTTGCTGACCTTAGACAGCACAAATGCAGAGCCCATGCTGACGGCAGAAAAACAGCGGATGGTGATTGATTGGTACGTGCGTTGGCGCATCACCAACCCTTCAGAGTACATCCGTAACGTCGGCTTGGATGAAACTGCCGGTGCAAACCAGCTCGACCGCGTTGTGCGTAACGCTTTTCAAGAGGAAATTAACAAACACACGGTGAAAGAACTTTTATCACTTAAACGTGAAGTGTTGATGGCAGACGTAAAACGCGAAGTATTGAACGCCGTGCGCGGTGCCAAGCCTTGGGGGGTCGATGTGGTCGACGTACGTATCACGCGCGTTGATTACGTAGACGCCATCACAGAGTCTGTTTACCGCCGTATGGAAGCGGAGCGTAAGCGTGTTGCTAATGAGTTGCGCTCAACGGGTGCAGCTGAGGGTGAAAAAATCCGCGCAGATGCGGATCGCCAGCGCGAAGTGACCGTCGCCAATGCCTATCGTGATGCGCAAAAGATTAAAGGAGAGGGCGATGCAGAAGCGACCCGTACTTATGCAGAATCTTTCAGTCGTGATCCACAGTTCGCACAGTTTTACAGAAGTTTAGATGCCTACAAGGCCAGCTTTAACAAGAAAAGTGATGTTTTGGTGTTAGATCCTAATTCATCTGAGTTCTTTAAGGCGATGCGTGGCGGTGGTTCTGCAGCAAGTCCTGCTGCAAAAAAATAACCAGATAAGCCTTTTTAAGCAACTATTTTGAGCAGTGAAACCCTTTGGGCTGCGTTTGCCTTGGTTTTGGTGATCGAAGGTTTGATGCCTTTCCTTTCGCCAAACGGTTGGAAGCGCACCTTTGCACAAATCATCCAGCTGAGTGACGGACAGATCCGGTTTTTTGGCTTGTGCAGCATTTTGCTCGGCTTACTTTTATTTTGGCTGGCGGTCGATTAAATACGGGCTTATTCACTCTTAGGTAATTCAATCACAATCAGGGTATAATCGAATGGCTTTGCATGTCGCAGAGCGCACGTTAGGCGCAGTTCCAGTGCCTAACGCAAGTGTCAATAACGAAAGTTATTAAACATAACGCAAGTTACTTCATTACAGGAAATTCAAATGATTGCATCATCTATCAAGGCTGAAGTTGTTAAAGCCCATGCTCGCGGCGCAAATGACACAGGCAGCACGGAAGTGCAAGTTGCACTGTTGACCGCTCGTATCAACGAACTCACCCCCCATTTTAAAACGCACGCTAAAGACCACCACGGTCGTCGCGGCTTGTTGCGCATGGTTAACAGCCGTAAGAGCCTGTTGTCTTACTTGAACCGTAAAGACCATGACCGTTACGTTGCATTGATTGCCAAATTGGGTCTGCGTAAGTAATTTTCAAAATAGCTGCTAGTTTGAATATTTTTAAACACGGTAGCTACAAGGAAAACTCTATTATCTTATCTCCAAGCGCCTGAGTTAGTTCTACTTACTCGGGCGTTTTGTTTTGTTTTTTCTAATTTTCAGAGAATGATTTAACGAATACGAGCTGTGTCATTCCATAAAATAACTTGTGACCCGATGGGTAACGATTTTTTCTGGAATGGCATTGTGTTCTTCAATCGGATCTGAACAGTCGCAATCTCACCAGATTGCAATCTCAGCAACTCTTTTGGGTTGCAATATTCCAGGAGCTAAAAATGACAATGTTCAAAAAAGTGACTAAGACTTTCGAGTGGGGTGCAAACACCGTCACCATGGAAACTGGCGAAATCGCACGTCAATCTAGCGGCGCAGTGCTGTTGGATATGGATGGCACCGTGGTGCTGGCTACCGTAGTTGGTAAAACAGAGGGTAAAGCGGGTCAAGATTTTTTCCCATTAACCGTTGACTATCTTGAGAAAACCTACGCTGCAGGCAAAATCCCAGGCAGCTTTTTCAAACGCGAAGGTCGTCCTAGCGAATTTGAAACATTAACGAGCCGCCTGATTGATCGCCCAATTCGTCCGCTCTTCCCTGAAGGCTTCTTCAATGAAGTGCATGTGGTTGTTCACACTGTGTCGCTTAACCCAGAGGTTGATGCTGACATCGCCGCGTTGATCGCGGTCAGTGCGGCTTTGTCTGTTAGCGGAATTCCTTTTAGCGGTCCTATCGGCGCTGCACGCGTTGGCTATGTCAATGGTCAATATGTACTGAATCCAGGCCAAACTGCACGTAAAGACTCGATCATGGACTTGGTCGTTGCGGGTACTGAATCTGCGGTTTTGATGGTGGAATCAGAAGCGCAACAGTTGAGCGAAGAAATCATGCTTGGCGCGGTAGTATTTGGTCACGAGCAAGGTAATATCGCTATCAACGCGATTCACGACTTGGTGCGTGACGCTGGCAAACCCGTTTGGGACTGGAAAGCACCGGCTAAAGATGAGCCTTTGATTGCAAAAATTGATGGCTTAGCCAAAGACAAATTGGTTGCTGCCTACCAAATTCGCAACAAGCAAGCCCGCACGCAAGCATGCCGCAGCGCTTATGCAGATGTGATGGAAGCGCTCAAAGCAGAAGGTGCCCCTTTTGATAAAGTCGCCATTGAGGGTTTGCTGTTCGATATCGAAGCAAAAATTGTTCGTAGCCAAATTTTGGCAGGCGAGCCGCGTATTGATGGTCGCGACACGCGTACCGTTCGTGCGATTGAAATCCGCAACAGCGTGTTGCCACGTACACATGGTTCTGCTTTGTTCACCCGTGGTGAGACGCAAGCATTGGTCGTTACAACGCTGGGAACTGAGCGTGATGCACAGCGCATTGATGCTTTGGCTGGTGAGTTTGAAGATCGCTTCATGCTGCACTACAACATGCCTCCGTTCGCCACTGGCGAAACAGGCCGCGTAGGTACGCCAAAACGTCGTGAAATTGGTCATGGCCGCTTGGCAAAGCGCGCTTTGGTGGCGGTTTTGCCATCCAAAGAAGACTTCCCGTACACCATGCGTGTGGTGTCTGAAATCACGGAGTCCAACGGTTCATCCTCTATGGCCTCTGTATGTGGCGGCTGTTTGTCTTTGATGGACGCTGGCGTGCCAATGAAAGCCCATGTGGCTGGTATCGCCATGGGTTTGATCAAAGACGGCAATCGTTTTGCTGTGTTGACCGATATTTTGGGCGACGAAGATCATTTGGGCGACATGGACTTTAAAGTCGCGGGCACTACCAACGGCATCACTGCCTTGCAAATGGACATCAAAATCCAAGGCATTACCAAAGAAATCATGCAAGTTGCTTTGGCACAAGCTAAAGAAGCCCGCATGCATATTTTGGGCAAAATGCAAGAAGCTATGGGCGAGGCAAAGACAGAAGTGTCTAATTTTGCGCCGAAGCTGTACACCATGAAGATCAATCCGGAGAAAATTCGTGATGTGATTGGCAAGGGTGGAGCGGTTATCCGTGCGCTGACTGAAGAGACTGGCTGTCAGATCAATATCAACGAAGACGGCACGATCACCATTGCTGCAACTGACAGCGCAATGGCTGATGAGGCCAAACGCCGCATTGAGCAGATTACTGCTGAAGTGGAAATTGGTAAGATTTACGAAGGCCCAGTGACCAAGATTTTGGACTTTGGTGCTTTGATCAACTTGTTGCCAGGTAAAGATGGTTTGTTGCACATCAGCCAAATTGCACATGAGCGTGTGGAGAAAGTGGGCGATTACCTCAAAGAAGGTCAAATCGTCAAAGTCAAGGTCATGGAAACTGACGAGAAAGGTCGCGTCAAACTGTCCATGAAGGCTTTGATGGAGCGTCCTGAGCAAGATCAATCACGTTAATTTGCAGTGACGAAAAGTTGTGTATTGCTATTTATTTAATAGCTAAATAAACAATAAATACGCCGGCTATAACCATATTTGATCATGAAAATCATTGAAATAACCACTTACGGCGCGCCTGATGTTTTGCGCTTGGGTGAACGCGCTGATCCGCAGGCGGGTGTTGGTGAGGTTCTGATTCGCGTTACGGCGAGTGGCATCAACCGTCCTGACGTATTGCAGCGCAAAGGTATGTACCCTGTGCCGCCTGGTGCATCGGATATTCCGGGTTTGGAAGTGGCCGGTGTGATTGTGGGGGGTGATACTGCCGCCATGATGGAGTCAGGCTTCAAACTGGGTGATCGTGTCTGTGCTTTAGTGGCAGGTGGTGGTTACGCCTCCCTGTGTGTTGCACCTATTGCGCAGTGTTTGCCAATACCCAAGGGTTTGAGTGATGTTGAAGCGGCTTCGCTGCCAGAAACGTTCTTCACCGTTTGGAGCAATGTGTTTGACAGAGCCCGATTGCAAAGCGGTGAAACCTTGTTGATTCAGGGTGGAACCAGTGGTATTGGCGTGACAGCAATTCAAATGGCTAAAGCGCTCGGTGCAACAGTGATTGCTACAGCTGGTAGTGATGAAAAATGTGCCGCTTGTTTGAGCTTGGGTGCAGACCACGCGATCAATTACAAAACGCATGATTTTGTCGATGAAGTGAAAAGAATCACGGCAGAGGCGGGTGTCAATGTGATTTTGGATATGGTAGCTGGGTCATATGTAGCGCGTGAAGTCGAGTGTTTGGCAGACGACGGCCGTTTGGTCATCATTGCGTTGCAAGGTGGTATCAACAGCGAAATTAATGCTGGCTTGGTCTTGCGTAAGCGCTTGACCATCACCGGTTCAACGCTACGGGCGCGCTCTGTGGGCTTCAAAGCACAAATTGCACAATCCTTGCGCGCTAAAGTGTGGCCTTTGTTGGAGAGTGGTGCGATGAAACCCGTGATTCATACGGTATTTTCAGCGACTGCTGCTGATGGAGCTGCTCAAGCACATGCGCTGATGGAATCGAATCAACACATTGGCAAACTTGTTTTGGAGTGGTAAGACTATGACTTCAACGGTTAAAAAAAATCTGATTGCAGGCAATTGGAAAATGAATGGTAGCTTGGCTGCAAATGTGGCCTTGTTGGAAGGTTTAAAAGTCGGACTGTCGATGCAAACTTGCGATGTGGCGCTGTGTGTTCCATCGGTGTATCTTGCTCAAATCCAGCAACTGTGCGCAGGGACGACCCTACAGTGGGGGGCACAAGATGTCTCTATGCATGCGCAAGGCGCTTTTACAGGTGAAGTTTCGGCAGCGATGCTGAAGGATTTTGGCGTGCGCTACGCTATTGTGGGTCACTCTGAGCGTCGTCAGTACCATGCTGAAAGCGACGACTTGGTCGCAAAAAAGGCGCAAGCAGCATTAGCGGCAGGCATCACGCCCATTGTTTGTGTCGGCGAAACCTTGGCGCAACGGGATGCTGGTCAGACCGAAGAGGTCGTTAAACGACAATTGGCAGCGGTTATTCATACCAATGGGCATTGCATCAGCGAAATTGTTTTGGCGTATGAGCCCGTGTGGGCGATTGGAACAGGTCAAACGGCTACGCCAGAGCAGGCGCAGGCTGTCCATGCCTTATTAAGAACACAATTGCGCGCTGCAAGCAACCATGCTGACAGGATTCAAATTGTCTATGGCGGCAGTATGAATGCAACAAATGCTAGCGCTTTGTTAGCGCAATCGGATATTGACGGTGGTTTAATTGGTGGCGCTTCTTTAAAGGCTGCTGATTTTCTATCAATTATTGCTGCAGCCGGTAAATTATAAACCTAGTCTGCTATTAAATTAGGAGTAAATAAATGAGTGTATTTTTAAAAATTGTGTTGTTGGTGCAAATGCTGTCAGCTTTGGGCATGATTGGTTTAATTTTGATTCAGCATGGCAAAGGTGCCGACATGGGCGCTGCTTTTGGCAGTGGCGGATCAGGCAGCTTGTTCGGTGCTAGCGGTAGTGCAAACTTCATGTCGCGAGCCACTTCGGTTTTAGCTGCAGTGTTTTTTGTTGCGACTTTGATGTTGTCATATTTCAGTAGCGTCCACTCAACATCTACAAGCAGTGTTCTAGAAGGCGCCGCTGTGACAGCTCCTGTTGTACCTGTACCGGTTGTACCTGCAGGTCCAGCTGGTCAAATTCCAGGCAATAGTCCAGCTGCTGCGCCCGTACCAGCAGCAACTCCAGCAGTTCCAGTAGCACCTGCGGAACAAATTCCTGCATCGTCAGCAGCTCCTGTAACGCCTACAAACAATGTCAAAGGTGCTGCACAAATTCCTGCTAAATAATTTGCGTAAATATATGCAAATTTTGGTAACTCTCTAAATGAAAAACAGGGGTGTTTCAGGGTAAACTACTAGACAGTTCAATGTGCTTTTATACCGACAGGTAACCTCTTGCACTTTAGGATGAACAGAAATTTATTAGAAGCCGTCGTGGTGAAATTGGTAGACACGCTATCTTGAGGTGGTAGTGGCGAAAGCTTTGCGAGTTCGAGTCTCGCCGACGGCACCAAATAATGTTTGTGTAAGGTATCTGTGGATACTTTGCCATATGCAAGAACTAAAAAAAGAGCCTTAAGATGGATCTTATCCAGTATCTCCCCGTTCTCTTGTTCATCTTGGTGGGTGTTGCCGTTGGCATCGTTCCTCAAGTTTTAGGTTACCTGCTCGGCCCCAACCGACCTGACGAAGCGAAAAACTCACCTTATGAATGTGGTTTTGAGGCATTTGAAGATGCGCGGATGAAGTTTGATGTGCGCTACTATTTGGTCGCTATCTTATTTATTTTATTTGACCTAGAGATTGCGTTTCTTTTTCCTTGGGCTGCTGCGCTTAAGGAGGTTGGTTTGATTGGGTTTTTAGAGGTCTTGACGTTCTTAACAATCGTTATTGTGGGTTTTGTCTACATGTGGAAAAAGGGTGCTCTGGATTGGGAGTAATGACGGGCTTATTGGACTAATTGGGTAAATGGGATAAAACATGGCAATCGAAGGCGTTTTCAAAGAGGGTTTTATGACCACCAGTTACGACTCGGTGGTCAACTGGGCTAAAACTGGTTCTCTCTGGCCGATGAGTTTTGGTTTGGCTTGCTGTGCCGTCGAGATGATGCACGCAGCTGCAGCGCGTTATGACATCAGCAGATTTGGTGCAGAAGTGTTTCGTGCCAGCCCGCGTCAATCAGATTTGATGATCGTTGCAGGTACGCTTTGCAACAAAATGGCGCCAGCTTTGCGCAAAGTTTATGACCAGATGAGTGAGCCTCGTTGGGTTATTTCCATGGGTTCTTGCGCAAATGGTGGTGGTTATTACCACTATAGTTATTCGGTTGTTCGTGGTTGTGATCGCATCGTGCCGGTTGATGTATACGTACCAGGTTGCCCTCCTACCGCCGAAGCTTTGATTTACGGCATCATTCAATTGCAGCAAAAAATTCGTCGGACAAATACCATCGCCCGCGTTTAGTCGCAAACCATATAGATAGTTTCAAAGTTAGTTTAACACTCAACATATCCATGACTGCTTTTGCTGTAAATCCGGAAACTCTCAAAGACACCTTGGCTGCGGTGCTGGGCGATAAAGCCAAAAGCATTGGCGTGAGTCTGGGTGAAGTTAATGTTGTGGTTCATGCGAAAGACTACCTCGATGCTGCTCTTTTATTGCGTGATGCGCCAGCTTGTCAGTTCGAGCAGTTGATTGATTTGTGTGGTGTGGATTACTCTGAATACAAGGACGGTGCATACGATGGTTTGCGCTACTGTGTCGTGTCGCAATTGTTGTCTGTGACGCTGAATCAGCGCATTCGCCTCAAAGTATTTGCCACCAATGATGATATGCCTATCGTTGCTTCTTTAGGTGATGTATGGAGTTCCGTTAATTGGTTTGAACGTGAAGCATTTGATCTGTTTGGCATTATTTTCGATGGTCACAACGATTTGCGTCGCATTTTGACGGACTACGGTTTTATTGGACATCCGTTCCGCAAGGATTTTCCAACATCAGGTCATGTAGAAATGCGTTATGACGCAGAGCAAAAACGTGTGATTTATCAGCCAGTTAGCATTGAGCCCCGCGAAATAACGCCGCGTATCATCCGTGAAAACAACTATGGAGGCCAACACTGATCGCCACAGGCATCAAGTGATCGTATATGGCAGAAATTAAAAACTACACGCTCAATTTTGGTCCACAGCATCCTGCTGCGCATGGTGTGTTGCGCTTGGTGCTTGAGCTTGATGGCGAGGTGATTCAGCGTGCGGATCCGCACATTGGTTTATTGCATCGAGCCACTGAGAAGTTGGCAGAAAGCAAGACCTACATGCAATCCCTTCCTTACATGGATCGGCTTGATTATGTGTCCATGATGTGTAATGAGCACGCGTATTGCTTGGCGATCGAGAAAATGATGGGGATTGAGGTGCCTGTACGCGCTCAATATATCCGTGTGATGTTCTCTGAAATCACACGGATGCTCAATCATTTGCTATGGGTGGGTGCGCATGGTTTGGATTGTGGAGCAATGACCTTGTTGTTGTATGCTTTCCGTGAACGGGAAGATTTGTTTGATATGTACGAGGCAGTGAGTGGTGCCCGTATGCACGCTGCATACTTCCGTCCAGGCGGCGTCTATCGTGATTTGCCGGATACCATGCCTCAATTCAAGGCAAGCAAAATTCGCAATGCTAAATCTATAGAGCGCTTGAATCATA
>CBDUEA010000032.1:0-10150 GCA_965365965.1 uncultured Polaromonas sp.
ATGGCGCCCGCATCACGCGCTTGGGCACCGTGACGGGCTTCATCCGCCTCCATTTGCGCCACGATGGCGCGTGAGGCGTGGTCACCAGCTGGCAGCAAGCTCAAATGGCTGCGCAAATGCGCTTCGACCTGGCGCTCGGTCTCATCCACAAACCCGTAGCTGACGGCATCGCCGAGCTTGCCCGCTACCAGTCCGAGACCAAAAGCACCCGCGTACCACAGTGGGTTGAGCAAGCTAGGTCGATCGCCCAGCTCGTCTAAACGGGTTTTGGTCCATGCCAAATGGTCCATTTCTTCACGCGCTGCAGCTAAGAAATGGGCTTTGGTGGCTGGATTTTTGGTCGCGAAGGCACCAGCGGTGTAAAGCGCTTGGGCACAAATCTCGCCCACATGGTTAACCCGCATCAATGCGCCTGCTTGGGCTTTTTCAGCTTCGCTCAAGGTGTGGGGGTGTTCATCGACGGTCAAGGCCTGCGGACAAGGTTTGATGGCGCGGGGCTCGGCAAACAAGGTACGTAAAGCGGAATCAAGAGTAGGGATCAGGGAATTCATGGTGGGCAGTGCGGTTTGTTCAGGCTATTCCAGCAGAGTTTAAATGACTGGGGATATTCGTCAATCCAGAAGGTTTGTTGCAAAAGAACTACAAAAAATCAACAAAAAGCCTAGTTTTTGTCTAAAGAGTTTGCATCAACAAGCTGCCTCTGGTGCAATAGACCCAACTACCCGAAAGGGGGTTGGCTCAGAGGTCTTGCAAAGCGGTGTAAACCAGCTTGTGGGCCGGGGCTCTATGTTCAACTTTGGAGAATTTTTAAATGAAAAAAACCCTACTCGCATTGGCAGTTTTGGCTGCCTCTGGTGCAGCATTCGCACAATCTTCTGTGACTTTGTATGGCGTGGCTGATCTCGGCTTGGTCAAGACAACTGGCATGAGCGCTCAAATGACTGGCAATGGCGTTGGTAACAACGGCAACAGCCGTTTTGGTTTGAAGGGTACTGAAGACCTCGGCGGTGGCTTGAAAGCTAACTTCAACTTTGAAGCTGGTGTGAACGGCGAAACAGGCGCAACTGACGCAAACATGTTCCAACGCGCTGCAAACGTATCTTTGAGCGGTGGTTTCGGTGAAGTTCGTTTGGGCCGTGGCCTGAGCTTGGGCTGGTCTGCTGCAGCTGCTTATGAGTTGACTGGCACTGCCAACTACTCTTCATGGGCAAACACTTTCGGCTTCGTTGGTGGTACTCGTAACAACAGCGAATTCCGTTACACCAGCCCAGAATTCGTTCCAGGCTTGAAAGTTGGTATCGGTTACCAAGCGAAGGCTGACAATGTTATCGGCGCAAAGGCAGCTACTGCAACTGATGCAGCTATTCCTGGCGTAGAGACATCTAAGGTTGACATGGCTGTAATTTACGCTAACGGCCCTATCGCTGCTAGCGCTGCTTACAGCAAGCCAAGCGGTGGCGAGAAGAGCTTCATGTTGGGTGGTGGTTACACATTCGGCAACTTCAAAGTTGCTGCTAGCTACCAAGATCCAGCTGGTGACAGCAAAGGTTTCACCGTTGGTGGCTTGGCTAACTTCGGCGCAGCTTCAGTTGCTGTTGACGTTGCCCGTGACACTGGCTTGAAGTCAACCAACTACGTTGTTGAAGGCAAGTACAGCTTGTCTAAGCGTACCTTCACTTACGCTGCTTTGCAACGTAATGGCGCAGCATCTATCAACACTATGAGTGTTGGCGTTCGCCACAACTTCTAAAATGGCCGCTGGCTTGATGCCAGTGATCATTTAGAATCAAAAAGCTGCTTAGTCTTCGGACTAAGCAGCTTTTCGCTTTTGTAACGTACGATTCTTCGGTGTACATATGAAGCGTGTACTTATTAAGATTGGAAAGTGGATATGGCATCTCGGGTATGTGCGTTGGTCATGCGCATGAATAGAGCCCTCATCATCGCAAGCGCCATGGCTTTAACAGCCTGCGCCAATATACAGAGTAACCAGGATCAAGAGGTGTCGCAAGAAAACGCCGCACCTCAAAGCGTCGCTCACATTGAGCGAAATCCATGGTCTGATATTTCTGGCATTTATCTTCCGAATAAAGAAAGTTATAGTAATTTAGACCTGTTTGCCGCAGCGAAAGCTGCCAATGTGTTGACGGCGGACTGGTCCCATTTTCCATTTCCAGGCAAAGTGGCTACAAGCTACCGTTATGCCCATGAAGAAGGCCGTGATGCCATATTTGCGCAGTCAAAGTCGTCTTCTAGCATGATCAGACGTCACATTCAGATCGCGCCAGAAGATTTGGGCACTGTAAATTTTTCTTGGAAAGTGCCAGAACTTATTCAGGGTTGTGATATTTCAGAAGCTGGCAAAGATGATTCACCCGTCCGCATTTTGTTAACCTTTGATGGTGATCGAGCCAAATTTTCTGCAAAAAATGCACTGTTGTCGGAGTTGGCAAACGTGCTGTTGGGCGAGCCCATGCCCTATGCGACACTTGTTTATGTGTGGAGTAACCAATACACAGTTGGCAGCGTCATTCATGGTGCACGTACCGATCGCGTGCGCAGTATTGTGGTCGAGTCTGGCGAGAGAAATCTCAAACAATGGCTAGACTATGAGCGACCTGTACGCGCAGATTTCGAACAAGCATTTGGCGAAGCGCCAGGCGCGTTGCTGAGTGTTGCCATCATGACGGACAGTGACAACAACAAATCGCAAACCTCCGCTTGGTATGGGCCTTTGAGATTTACGGCCACTGCGATGCAAAATAAATAGCAAAAAATACGGAATTGACAGGTGTATTGACTATAAAAGTGAATTAAATCATGGAATGCTCTATGCCTAGTGGGGCACGACTCTGCTATCATAAATTTGTCTTTAAAACGAGTCATAAACCCCATGTTTGCATTTGTGCTGCGTCGCTTGATTCAAGCCCTTATCGTCATGATTGTGGTGGCCTTTATTGCTTTCATGCTGTTTCAGTATGTGGGTGACCCCGTTCAATCACTGCTTGGCGTAGACGCGCGTCCAGATCAAATCGCCAAACTTCGCTCTGATTTGGGTTTAGACCAGCCTTTTGTTGTGCAATTTGGTCGTTTTCTGATGAATGCTGCGCAAGGCGAATTTGGCATCAGCCTGCGTCAAGGTGCCAAAGTATCGCGTTTGATCGGCGAGCGTTTGCCTGCAACGCTCGAGCTGTCCTTGGTGGCCGCATTGCTGGCCTTATTGATAGGTGTGCCTATGGGCGTTTACGCCGCATTACGGCGCGGCACCTTCACGACGCAAGTCTTCATGACACTGTCGCTTCTTGGCGTATCATTGCCCACTTTTTTGATTGGCATCTTGCTCATCTTGGTGTTTTCAGTCTGGTTAGGTGTTTTGCCTAGCTTTGGCCGAGGTGAGACCACGCAACTGGGTTGGTGGAGCACGGGCCTACTTACTTTAGACGGTTGGAAGCACATCGTTTTACCCGCCATCACGCTTGCCATTTTTCAGCTCACACTCATCATGCGCTTGGTGCGTGCAGAAATGTTGGAGGTGTTACGCACCGACTACATCAAGTTTGCGCGCGCACGCGGTCTGTCCGACCGAGCTATCCACTTCAGCCACGCCCTTAAAAACACCTTGGTGCCCGTGATTACCATCACGGGCTTGCAACTGGGCGCGCTCATTGCCTTTGCCATCATCACCGAGTCGGTGTTTCAGTGGCCCGGTATGGGTTTGTTATTTATTCAAGCGGTGACTTTTGCCGACATTCCTGTCATGGCCGCCTATTTGTGTTTGATTGCCTTGATTTTTGTAGTCATTAACTTGGTTGTCGATTTGCTCTATTTTGTAGTTGATCCACGTTTGAGCTTCGATTCAGTAGGTGGGCATTAATGCGTCAAACCTATCAGCCCCAAGACATCACAGCAGGTGACGGCGTGCGCTTGTTTGATCGAGAAGCCACCGAGTCTGAATATGGTGGTGCGCTACAAGGTTCGTTGCGCGGTACGGGTCGCGCATTTGCACACATCGCTAAGTTTCATCCAGAACTCACTGCTTTTCGTCGTGATTTGCATGCGCATCCAGAGTTGGGTTTTGAAGAGGTCTACACCTCAGGGCGCGTTGAACAGGCCGTCAAACTCTGTGGCGTAGATGAGGTGCACACAGGTATCGGTAAAACTGGTGTGGTCGCAGTGATTCGCGGTAAGTCCAACACGAGCAATCGCATGGTTGCCTTGCGTGCAGACATGGATGCGCTCCCACTGAGTGAGCACAACGATGTGGCTTGGAAATCTGGCAAGCAAGGCTTGATGCATGCCTGTGGGCATGATGGTCACACCACCATGCTGGTAGGTGCGGCACGCTATTTGGCAGAAACACGAAATTTTGATGGCACAGCCGTGTTGATTTTTCAACCCGGCGAAGAAGGCTACGCCGGTGCCCAAGCAATGATTCGTGATGGTTTGTTCAATCGCTTTCCCGCACAAGCTGCTTACGCTATCCACAATTCACCGGAAACGGCGGCGGGTGTCATTGGCATCACTCCGGGTCCGATGCAAGCTGCCGTTGATCGGATAGAAATTGTTGTCACAGGCAAAGGCGGGCATGGTGCACGACCTCATAATTGCATTGACCCCATCCTAATTTCTGCACATATCATCACTGCTGCGCAAAGCATTGCATCGCGCAATGTGGCTGCACTTGATCAAGTGGTGCTCAGTATTTGTTCGGTGCATGGCGGCCATCCGGGCGCGATGAGCGTGGTGCCTGGGTCGGTGACTTTGGTCGGCACAGTACGAACTTATCGCCCTGAAATTCAAGATTTGGTGGAGTCACGATTGCGAGCTCTGTGCGAATCGATTGCAGCAGGCTTTGGCGCCAGTGCGGTTTTGATTTACGAGCGTGTCTATCCTGCAACGATCAACACCGTACCAGAAGCACACTTTGCGTCGGATGTTGCTGCAAACTTGGTGGGTGAGGAGCGTGTCATTCGTAATATGCTGCCAAGTATGGGCGGTGAAGATTTTTCCTTTATGTTGCAAGTCGTGCCGGGTGCCTATATGCGATTAGGACAAGGCAGTCCGAATGGATGTTATTTGCATAATAGTCGGTATGACTTTAACGATGAAGTGTTGCCTCTTGGTAGTGCTTTGTATGCCAGTTTGATTGAGCAGAGTATGCCTTTGGGCCATTAGAATCAAAGAGTTGTCAGTTTCGAATTTTTGAAAAATTAACAGGAGACATTTATGAATTTAAAGAAAAAAATCATCGCAACCGGCGTAATTTCTGCATTGTCAGCGATGAGTTTTGTAGCGTCTGCGGCCGCCTTGCGTATTGCCAATCAGGGCGATGCATTGTCATTAGATCCTCACTCACTCAATGAGTCATTGCAGCTGACGGTGCTTGGCAATGTGTACGAGCCATTGGTCAGTCGCGATCGCAATTACAAAATAACGCCAGCACTGGCCACAGATTGGAAGCAAACATCCCCAACCGTTTGGCGGTTTAATTTGCGCCAGGGTGTGCAGTTTCATGACGGCACACCCTTTACTGCAGATGATGTGATTTTCAGCTATGAGCGAGCCAAAGGTGATGGCTCCGATATGAAGTTGTACGTTGGTCAAATCAAAGAAATTAAAAAAATCAACGACCACGCGATTGATATCGTGTTGAATAACCCCTTCCCGATTTTGCCGGAGCTGTTTACGGGCTGGTACATCATGAGTAAAAAATGGTGTGAAACCAATCTGGCAACCAAACCAGTAGATCGCCGTAAAGGAATTGAAAATCAAGCTTCTTTCAAAGCGAACGGAACCGGACCGTACCGTGCGCGCGAGCGTCAACCGAATGTGCGCAGCACTTTTTCACGAAATGGTTCGTATTGGGGCAAAATTGACGGTAATGTCGATGAAGTTATTTACACCCCGATTGGCAATGACAGCACCCGTGTTGCGGCCTTGTTGTCCGGTGAAGTTGACATCATGGAGCCCGTGCCCTTGCAAGACGCGGCGCGTGTGAGCGCCAATGCGAATTTAAAAATCGTGCAAGGCCCTGAGCTTCGTGTCATCTTTTTGGGCATGGACCAAAAGCGTGACGAGCTGCTTTTCTCCAATGTCAAAGGTAAAAACCCCTTCAAAGATGTGCGCGTTCGCAAAGCCTTTTACCAAGCTATTGATATAGAAGGTATCAAAAAGACGGTGATGCGCGGCGCTTCTGTGCCTGCAGCCACATTGGTGCCACCGCAAGTGAAAGGCTATGCGCCTGAGTTGGCAGCGCGTTTCCCTTACGATGTTGAAGCTGCTAAAAAGTTGATGACCGATGCAGGTTATGGCGCAGGCTTTGAAGTCAAAATGAATTGTCCGAATGACCGCTACGTCAACGACAGTTTAATTTGTCAAGCGGTTGCCGCTAACTTGTCAAAGATTGGCGTCAAAATTAATTTAGAGGCTGAGACCAAGGGCACTTATTTCCCGAAAATCTTGACCCGTAATGTCAGCTTTTACATGCTTGGCTGGACCAGCAGCACGGTAGATGCGCACAATGTGTTGTATCCCATCATGGCGTCTCCAGGTGAGGGTGGACGCGGTCAATTTAATTTGGGCTCATACAGCAATGCCAAAGTTGATGAGTTGACCGCCAAAATTGCGTCAGAAACGGATGATAAAAAACGCAATGAAATGATTCGTGAAGCACTCAAAATTCATCAAGATGAAGTGGGTCATTTGCCTCTGCACCAGCAATCATTGAATTGGGGTGCGAAGAAATCGATTGATTTGGTCCAACTGCCAGGCAATGAAATGCCATGGAAGTTCATTAAAGTGAACAAGTAAGCGCGATATGCTTGGCGCGGCATGATGAGATCTTTAACCAGCTTGCTGGGTGCTTGGTGGCGGGGCGACGTTGGCTACAGCTTTCGTCACTCGCCCTTAGCCATTGCCGCCGCAATCGTCGCGTTTGTGTGTGTATTTTGTGCGGTATTTGCTGGTTGGGTAGCACCGCACAACCCTTTTGACCTTTCCACCTTGGAGTTGAGCAATGCTCGGCTACCTCCGGCTTGGTATGAAGGTGGCAGCAGCAACTTTGTTTTTGGCACGGATGACCAAGGGCGCGATATTTTGTCGGCTCTGATGTATGGCTCGCGCATTTCCTTAGCGGTTGGCGTCGTGTCTGTGATTTTGTCAGTGTTGATTGGTGTCAGTTTTGGTTTGTTGGCCGGTTTTCTGGGCGGCTGGGTGGATACTCTGTTGATGCGCTTATGCGACGTGATGCTTTCTTTTCCACCTATTCTGGTGGCCTTGTTGATTGCTGGTGTGGGTCGTGCCATGTTCCCTAACGCGCAGGACTCGTTGGCTTTGGGGGTGCTTGTTATCTCCATCACCCTCACGGGTTGGGTGCAATATGCCCGCACGGTGCGCGGCTCAACCATGGTGGAGCGCAACAAAGAATATGTGCAAGCGGCGCGTGTTACTGGTGTCAGCTCGCTGCGCATCATGCGTCGTCATGTCTTGCCGAATGTGCTAGGTCCTGTCTTCGTATTGGCGACGATTCAAGTGGCTACGGCCATCATCATCGAGGCAACACTGTCCTTTTTAGGGGTAGGCGCACCGCCCACTTCACCTTCACTGGGCACGCTGATTCGCATTGGGAATAATTATTTGTTTTCAGGCGAGTGGTGGATTGCACTTTTCCCAGGTTTCATGTTGGTGGTCATTGCACTGTCGGTGAATTTGTTGGGTGATTGGTTGCGTGACGCACTCAATCCCAAGTTGCGTTAATGGCATTTCCCTAAGATTGGTTCCAACGCATGTCGACATCCTCTCGTGCAACGCCTTTGTTACAAGTTAAAAACTTGGTGGTCGAGTTTCCAAGCCGCCATGGCACATTGCGTGCCTTGGACCAAATTTCGTTTGATATTGCAGCCGGTGAAATCTTGGGTGTGGTTGGTGAGTCGGGCGCTGGTAAATCCCTAACAGGTGCTGCCATCATCGGTTTGCTTGAACCACCAGGGCGCATCGCCAGTGGTGAAATCTTGCTAGACAGTCAGCGTATTGATAACTTGAACCATGAACAGATGCGCCACATTCGTGGCAAGCGTATCGGGGCCATTTTTCAAGACCCTTTGACTTCGCTGAACCCGTTGTTCACGGTAGGACACCAGCTCATTGAAACCATTTTGACGCATTTGCCGGTGAGTAAACAAGAGGCGCGCGTGCGTGCCATTTCGCTTTTGCAAGACACGGGTATTCCTGCCGCTGAGCAGCGTGTTGACCACTTCCCGCACCAGTTCAGCGGCGGTATGCGCCAGCGCGTTGTGATTGCGTTAGCGTTGGCAGCTGAGCCCACCTTGATTGTGGCGGATGAGCCGACAACCGCTTTGGATGTGTCGATTCAAGCGCAAATCATCACCTTGCTCAAAGACATTTGCAAAAAACGTGGTGCGTCCGTGATGCTGATTACGCACGACATGGGCGTGATTGCCGAAACCTGTGACCGCGTGGCCGTGCTGTATGCCGGTCGGATAGCAGAGATCGGCCCCGTTCACGAGGTCATCAACCACCCCAAGCACCCGTACACGGCTGGCTTGATGGCGGCTATTCCGGACATCACGCAAGACCGCGAGCAACTGCACCAAATCGACGGCGCGATGCCGCGTTTGAATGCGATTCCACAGGGCTGTGCGTTCAACCCGCGTTGTACGCAGGTGATGGAGAAGTGCCGCAGAGAGCGCCCTGAATTGATTCAAGCGGGCCCGACCCGAGCGGCTTGCTGGTTGCATGAGCCGTCCACTGCGAGTGCTCAATAATGTCAAATTCAATAGCATTAAATTTAATAAAAACGCCGGCTATAGCTGAGAATATAGTTAAAAACACTCTAAATAATGCTTTGGTGCAAGCCCATGACTTGGCCATGACGTTTGACGTCTCAGCGCCTTGGCTCAACCGTGTGCTTGAGCGCAAACCCCGCGTGTTGCTGCACGCCGTTGATGGCGTGAGCTTTGAGATTGAAAAAGGTAAAACCTTGGCTTTGGTGGGCGAGTCCGGTTGTGGAAAAAGTACTGTGGCGCGCCTCTTGGTGGGTTTGTACCAACCGACGCGGGGCGGTTTAACCTTTGATGGCCAAGACGCCCACGCCGCGTTCAAAACACCCGATGGTTTGAAGCTACGGCGTCGGATTCAGATGATTTTTCAAGACCCTTACGCCAGCTTGAACCCGCGTTGGATCGTGGAAGACATCGTCGGTGAACCACTGACCGAGCATGGCATTGTCACTGATAAAGTGGCTTTGAAAGCGCGTGTGGGTGAGTTGCTGCAATCGGTGGGTCTCAGCCCACTGGACGGTAGCAAGTACCCGCACCAGTTTTCGGGTGGTCAACGCCAGCGTATTTCTATCGCCCGTGCTTTGGCGACACAGCCGGAGTTTCTGGTTTGTGATGAGCCGACTTCCGCTTTGGATGTGAGCGTGCAAGCGCAGGTGCTCAACATCATGAAAGACCTGCAACGCAAGTTGGGGCTCACATACCTGTTTATTTCGCACAATTTAGCGGTGGTGCGCCATGTCAGCGACAATGTGGGCGTGATGTATTTGGGGCGCTTGGTAGAACTGGCTGACAAGCAAACTTTGTTTGCCAACCCCAAACACCCTTACACGCGCATGCTTTTAGACGCGATTCCTAAGATGCACGACACGGGTCGGCAGCGCACACCCGTTCAGGGGGAAGTACCTAACCCACTCAATCCTCCTGCGGGCTGTGCTTTCAACCCACGCTGCCCGCTTGCCAATGACCGCTGCCGTACGGAGCGGCCACAACTTTTAGCTGTCGATGGCATCAAGGTGGCCTGTCACGCGGTGCAAGAAAACCGAATTTAGTAGCGGTTTAAAGCGTGTTAATTTGTGTGTAGCCGGCTTATTCGTTCAATAGTTTGCTATAAAAATGCATTAACTTAGTAGGTGTATCGCTTGCTCGTCAAATTGTTTTTCATGCTTTCTAAGCGGGGTTGCAGTTTCGCACCGCCAATACGCAGTGCGACGCAGGTCGCCAAAATGTCAATAATCAACAAATGCATGAGCCGCGACACCATCGGGCTGTAGCGGTCATACCCCTCAGGGTGGTCTGCGGACAAGTGAATTTTTCCTGCCATGGCTAATGGCGAGCCGCTGGCAGTGATGACA
>CBDUEA010000033.1:0-9901 GCA_965365965.1 uncultured Polaromonas sp.
GCGTATGGGCGCCAATCCACATGCCAATGGTGGCGCATTGCTCAAACCGTTGAGCATGCCGGATTTTCGTGAATTTGCGGTGCCGGTTTTGACGCCTGGCGGCACGCTGGGCGAGTCCACGCGGGTGCTTGGCGGTTTCCTTGCGGAGGTGATGCGCAGGAATACTGAAAGCGCCAATTTTCGCCTCTTCGGCCCGGATGAGACCGCTTCCAACCGGCTCGGTGCGGTAGTGGAGGTTAGCGGCAAGGCGTGGATGGCCGAGATTGACGCGGTCGACGTCAATCTGTCGTCCGATGGTCGGGTGATGGAAGTGTTGAGTGAGCATCTGTGTGAGGGCTGGCTTGAGGGCTATCTGCTCACTGGGCGACACGGTCTGTTCTCGTGCTACGAGGCTTTTGTGCATATCATTGACTCGATGTTCAACCAGCACGCGAAGTGGCTGAAGGTCTGCAACCAAATCCCGTGGCGCAAGCCCATTGCATCGCTCAACTACCTGCTCACCTCGCATGTCTGGCAGCAGGACCACAATGGTTTCTCTCATCAGGACCCGGGCTTCATCGATGTGGTTGCGAACAAGAAGTCCGACGTGGTCCGCATCTACCTGGCACCGGACGCGAACTGCCTGTTGTCGATCACCACCCATTGCCTGCGCAGCCGCAACTACGTCAACCTGATCATCGCGGGCAAGGCACCGGCATTGCAGTGGCTCGATATTGAGTCGGCGGTTCAGCATTGCACTATAGGCGCAGGTGTCTGGGAGTGGGCCAGCAACGATTCCGGTGGCGAGCCGGATGTGGTGATGGCTTGTGCCGGTGACGTGCCGACGCTGGAAACGCTGGCCGCTGTGGCGCTGCTGCGCGAGTACGTTCCGGACATCCGCATCCGCGTCGTGAATGTAGTCGATCTGATGGCGTTGCAGCCGCAGTCCGAGCATCCGCACGGACTGGACGATGTCACTTTCGATGCTATGTTCACACAAGATCGACCCATCGTATTCGCCTTCCACGGCTACCCAGGGCTGATCCACCGCCTCACTTACCGTCGCCACAACCACGACAACCTGCATGTGCGCGGCTACAAAGAAGAAGGTACAACGACCACGGCGTTTGACATGGTGGTCCTGAACAACATCGACCGCTATCAGTTGGCACTCGATGCCATACGCCGCATCCCGCGCCTGGAGCATCTTGTCGATGATGCCACTCGTCGTTACGATGCGAGCATCGCCCGCCACAAGGCCTACATCAGCGAGCACGGTGAGGACTTGCCAGAAGTGCGTGACTGGCGGTGGTCGGCATGAGAGATGAACCGAGCAGGCCAGTACTGGCGTTGAACGTTGGATCTTCGTCGCTCAAGTTCGGCTACTTCATGGTGGGTTCGTGCGACAGCCGCGTGTTGGTCTCCGGTGCAGAGGGAATGGTGGGCGACCCGCAGGAAGCGTTGGCCAGCATCGCGCAACGGATACAGGCACAGGGCCTGCCTGCGCCTGTGGCGGTCGGTCACCGCATCGTTCATGGTGGTCCTCAATGCCGACAGCACACCTTGATCGGCGCTGCAGTGATGAAGCAACTGGAAGCAGCGACCTCTTTCGCGCCGCTGCACGTGCCACCAGCATTGGCGCTGGTGCGGGCGGCGCAGGCGAGCTTCCCCAGTATCGCCCAAGTAGCATGTTTGGACACGGCATTCCATACGACCATGCCGGACATAGCCCGTACTTTACCCCTCCCACGCGATCTTCGAGCGCTGGGCATTGAACGCTACGGTTTTCATGGCCTGTCGGGCGAATCGATCGTCCGGCAGTTGGGCAGTGACATGCCACCGCGCCTTGTGATCGCGCACCTCGGACACGGCGCCAGCGTCACAGCAGTGGCGCATGGTTCGTCGGTGGACAACAGCATGGGACTGACGCCGTCGGGTGGCGTGATCATGAGCACACGCTGCGGCGACATTGACCCTGGCGTGCTGGCCTACGTGGTTCGAGAGCACGGTTATGACGCGACTCAGCTCGAAGCCTTGATCGACCAGCGCTCGGGAATGTTCGGCATTTCTGGCTTCAGCGGCGACTTGCGTGAGTTGAACGCAGCCGCCTCTTCGTCATCCGCGTCGAGCGATGACGCGCGGCTGGCTATCACAATGTTCTGCGTTTCCGTGCGCAAACAGATTGCTGCGATGGCGGCTGTTCTCGGCGGCGTGGACCTGTTGGTCTTCACCGGAGGTATTGGTGAGAACGACGCATCGGTGCGTATGTTCATTTGCGAGGGACTTGAGGCGCTAGGCATTCGTCAAGATTGTGTGCGTGTGATGCCTTCTAAAGAAGAAGAACAGATCGCCTGCCAGTCGTTCAAATTCTTGGTTTGAAGAAGCTGCCTGTCTTGAAATCAATTCATCTCCCCGCCTTCAAGGAACTATGGGCTAGACTGGTCGACGGCAGACGTCATGGGCTTTACTTCCCACTGCTGGCTGACTTATTGATTTTGGCAGTGCGTGGCTGTTCCTTGGGGTCTTGGAGGATGTGGCCGCGGGCGACCCGTTGGTCGACATCGATCTCATCGTGCATAGCGTGCTGTAGCCGCTCCGAACGCCATGGATGGATAGCGCGATGGTCGCGGCAACGGAGTTGGGAGATGTCCAGGTGCTGCTGCCGGTCATCCTTGCGTCCTTGGCGTGGATCGTTTGGCGCCGTCACTGGGTGGCAAGCCTCTATTTGCTGGCCGCTGTCGAGTTGGCGCAGCTTCTCGTCAAAGGACTGAAGGTCGCACTGCACCGATCTCGCCCAAGTCTATTCTATGACGGTGTGGAAAGCTTCGCCTTCCCGAGCGGTCACGCCACCATGAGCGTAGTGGCGTATGGGTTTTTTGCCCTTTTAATCAGCAGAAGGCAGCGCGCTGAGGGAAGGCTCTTGATTGCTACGATGGCCGCTTTGAGCATAGCTCTCATCGCGGTTTCACGTTTCTACCTCGGTGTGCAGTGGGCATCCGACGTGATTGCCGGTTCGAGTTTAGGTTTAGCTTGGATCGGCGAACTAGCGATGGCGTACAGCTATCGAACTGATGAAGATGTGAAACCGAATCAGTTAGCCATCGTGGTGGTGATGACGTTGCTGGTGAGCGGCTCCTTGCACATCAGCCAACGCCACACGTGACTCGGTGCGTTACGCGCCGCTTAGTGTGCTAGTTGGCGAAACTTTTCGATCGAGCCACGCGCTGCCATCCATACCCAACAAGTCGCCGATGTGCTCGACCGTGATATCAGCCGCTGGATAGAGGCTCGCGTTGGCTGGATCGAGAGCGTAGTGACCCTGGCGCGGGAATACCGTTGTCACCTGCTCGCCCAAGACCGCTTTCACAGCCGTCAGGAGTCGCAGCTTATCGTCGACCATAACGTAGTGGCGCGCCGGATGGTGCCTCTGTACCGCGTCGAGCATCTGCTCTTTGTGCACGTAAATCAACACACGGCCGGCCACTGCATTCCACAAGCCCGAACGCTGCACCTTGCGTGGCTGGAATACCACGTCGCCGTCGGAAAGGATCACCGTCGGTCCGAATCGGCCGAGATGGGCAACGACCTCGAGTGCACGCGGATACAAACGCTCGGTGAAGGGGTAGTCGATCAGAAAACTCGACATCAGCAGAAGCTGCTCAACGTCTGAACTGTCGCATTCGGGATCGGTTCGATAGCGCTGCAACGCACCCAGGTAGTCGGCATAACCAAGTTCAGTACGCAGCGCCTCGAAGGCAACCCAGTAATTAGTCGAACTGGCAATGCCAAACGTTGTTTCGAGATGACTGCGCAAGTCAGCAATAATCCGATCGTTGTCAAGCAGCGTGTTGTCGACGTCAAGCAAAAATACCACATCGGCATTCGAGTTTTGGCTCATGATGAATCTCCAGAGGATTTCTCGTCATGACCACCGAATTCGTGTCGCATTGCCGACAAGACTTGGTTGGCAAAGCCAGCTTCACCGCGCGAGGCGAACCTTTGGTACACAGCGGCACTGGGCACATGTGCCGGTACCGCTTCATCAATCGCGGCCTGCAGTGTCCAGCGACCTTCCCCCGAATCGGAGACACGCCCGCCATATGCATCAAGCTGCGGATCGCGAAGCAAAGCGCCTGCGGTCAGATCAAGTAACCATGAGCCAATGACACTGCCGCGACGCCAGACCTCGGTGATATCGGGCAGGTTCATCTCATATTGGTAGAACTCGGGGTCGCGCAGCGGTGTAGTCTCGGAATCTGCGGTTTGAACATCCTTGCCGATGTTGGCATTTTTTAAGATGTTAAGTCCTTCGGCATAGGCCGCCATAACACCGTATCCGATGCCGTTGTGAACCATTTTTACAAAATGGCCCGAACCGTGTGGCCCGCAATGCAGGAAGCCTTGCTCAGCGTTGACATGATCGCCACTGCGCCCAGGTGTGCGCAATGTTGTGCCTGTACCTGGGGCCAGCGCCATGAACACAGGTTCTAGGCGCTTCACGACATCGGCTTCGCCGCCAATCATCAAGCAGTAACCACGTTCCTGACCAGCAACACCGCCACTGGTACCAACATCGACGTAATGAAGACCCGCGACGACCAAATCCTTGCCGCGACGAATATCGTCGCGGTAGTAGGAATTTCCGCCGTCGATCACGATGTCGTCCTCGTCCAAATGTGTTACCAAATCTGAGAGTGCCTGGTCAACGGCACCGGCCGGTACCATCAACCAGATGGTTCGCGGTCGAGTCATCTTGGAAACAAGGTCAGCCACCGACACTGCGCCTTCAGCGCCTTCACTCTGCAGCCTAGCCACCACCCCTGGCTGACGGTCATGAACAACACACCCGTGGCCCTTCATCAACAAGCGCCGAACCATGCTCGCTCCCATGCGACCCAAACCTATCATTCCGATTTGCATTCAATTCTCCATTGCTCTGAGCACTACCCATGCCGCACGCCAAAGATGGATGAATAATACATTTTTGGGCATGAGATTGCAGAAAGGTGAAATCAGCATAACGTCCAAGTTTTGGCCCGTCTGTACGTTGCCGCGCATTCAGCAATGTTCGGCATCGCACAGATGCTCCGCGCATGTCACCATATCATTTACATATATAGTTGTGATTTTTCATTCGCAATAAAGTCAACCAATACAAATTAAGTGAGTGAATCATGCCGATGGGATATTCCCAACCGTTGTACATCCTTCCTTTCGATCACCGCACGTCTTTCGTAAGCGGTCTGTTTGGCTGGGCTGGCCCACTTAAGCCTGAACAGATCTCGCAAATCACAGCCGCCAAACGCGTGATATACGACGGTTTCATTGCCGCACTGGTCGGCGGTATTGACAAGGCCAAGGTCGGCATCTTAGTGGACGAGCACTTTGGTGCCGAAATCCTACGCGATGCTAAACGCAACGGCATCATCACTTGCGCACCCACCGAGAAAAGCGGGCAAGACGAGTTCGACTTCGAGTTCGGTGATGACTTCGTACAGCATATCGAGACTTTCGCACCCACTTTTTTCAAGGTTTTAGTGCGCTACAACCCCGAAGGCGATATGGCCGTGAACCTTCGACAGACCGCGCGCCTTCGAAGATTGTTCGAAACCCTTGTGGGTGGTCCATCAAGATTCATGTTTGAGCTACTGGTACCTGCTACACCTGAACAGCTTGAAACGCTTGGCGGGGATGTTCAAGCTTACGACAGCAAGCTCAGACCCGCATTGATGTTGCGCGCCATCAGCGAGTTGCAGGATGCGGGAGTCGAGGCTGACGTCTGGAAGGTCGAGGGCCTCGACAGCCAAACCGACTGTGAGCGCATTGTTGCGACAGCACGGCGTGACGGGCGTGCTAACGTGGGCTGCATCGTACTCGGGCGCGGTGAGAAAGCGCAGCACGTTCGTGCATGGTTGGAGACCGCTGCAGGCGTGCCCGGCTTCATTGGTTTTGCGGTCGGGCGCACGACCTTCTGGGACCCGCTTATCAATTTACGTGACGGAAAGTTCGACCGCGAGACGGCTGTGGTTGAGATTGCCCGTCGCTTCCGACAGTGGATCGACGTTTTCGAGTCAGCCAAAGCTGCAGTCCATTCTGCGGATCCTGTGTAAGTGCCACCGTCCGCGCAAATCCCGCTAGGTTGAATGATTTGATAAATATGCAAAATGACAAATCGTCGAGCTTCGATGAGGCACGCCTCGATGACTTGCAGCGTCACTCGTTCGAGTATTTTTTGCGCGAGACCAATCCATCTAATGGTCTCGTTGCCGACAAATCACAGACCGGTTCACCCGCAAGCATCGCGGCCGTGGGTTTTGCGTTGTCGGCCTATCCGGTGGGGGTCGAGCGTGGCTGGTTGACCCGGACAGATGCGCTGGCACGTACTTTGGCGTTGCTGCGGTTCTTCTGGGATAGTCCCCAGGGAACGGCACCCGACGCGACCGGGTACAAAGGCTTCTACTATCACTTTCTTGACATGACCACTGGCCGCCGCGCAGGCTTGTGCGAGTTGTCCACCATCGACAGCACCTTCCTGCTTGCCGGCATGCTGGCCGCCGCTGCGTTTTTCGACCGTGAAGATGAAAACGAACAGACCGTGCGTACGCTTGCCGACGCGCTATACCGCCGGGCCGATTGGGCATGGGCATGCAACGGTGAAGCAACCGTAACACACGGATGGAAGCCTGAAGGGGGTTTCCTGCCCTACCGATGGAGTGGTTACGACGAAGCCACCTTGTTGTACGTGTTAGGGCTAGGCTCGCCAACGCACCCATTGCCGTCCGAAAGCTACGCAGCCTGGACCTCGACCTACGAATGGAAGATGATTTACGGCTACGAGTTGCTCTACGGTGGACCTCTATTCATCCACCAGTATTCGCATATCTGGCTTGACATGCGTGGCATCCAAGACGACTTCGCGCGCGACAAGGGGATCGACTACTGTGAGAACAGCCGCCGCGCTACCTACGTGCAACGAGAATACGCCATCCGTAATCCGCTTGACTTTGCAGGCTATGGTGAAAACTTCTGGGGCCTGACCGCGAGCGATGGGCCTGGTTGGACGACGCGTCGTATCAAAGGGATTGAGCGTACGTTCTTCGACTACACGGCCCGCGGCGCGCCATACGGACCCGACGACGGGACCGTTTCCCCTTGGGCCGTGGCCGCGTCATTGCCCTTTGCGCCCGAGATCGTGCTGCCGTCGCTGCAGCACTTTCAAGATGTTTATCCACAAGTCACCGGGGAATACTGCTTCAGGTGCAGCTTCAACCTAAGTTTTTGCGACGATACTGCAAGTGATATCCATGCGGGCTGGACATCGCCCTATCATTTCGGAATCAATCTCGGCCCAGTGGTGCTGATGTGCGAGAACTACCGCACAGACATGCTGTGGCGTCTGATGCGCGCCTGTCCCTATGTCGTAACGGGACTGAAGCGAGCTGGATTCAGGAATGGTTGGTTATGAAAAGGGTCATTTCCGTGCTTGGCGTGCAAAAGTAAAAAAACCGCGTACTCAATGGGCAAACACTCGTCCAGTCGATACGCCTTTTACCGTTTGCGCGCCATGAGCGACAGATCCCAATGTCGGTTTTGCAGTCAGGCTTAGAAATTCCGCTAGTTCTAGGCGCGTCGAAAAATGACTCATCTGAATCTGGCACAGTATTGCAAATTGAGACCGTTTGCACTTGAACGATGACGTTCATAATCGCCATCTGCTTCGCCATGGCTTCTACTGCCAAGCTGCGCTAAGGCAGCTGGACAATCAAGAAGATGAAGTAACAGCACGCATGGACTAATGCTAATGCATAAAGGTTAAAATTAAATTATCGTTCTTGATGTTTATTTAGCCTTTTCAATGGACTGCACGGTCATAGCGCCGTTCACCTTGTCCACCGTGAATTTAACCTTGTCACCGGCTTTAACAGTGTCAAGCATGGCTGGGTCTTTGACCTGGAAAACCATGGTCATGCCCGGCATATCTAGGTTTTTAATCTCACCGTGTTTGAGGGTGATTTTTTTGTTTTCTAGGTCAATTTTGCGAACTTCGCCGTCGGTGCTTGGTAGCACGGTTTGCATAGAAGTGGTCGTAGCTGCGGGCGCTGCTGCGTGCGAAGCTGCAAAAGACGAGCTGGCGCCAGCGGACAGGGCAACAAGAATCAAAAGAGTTTTGAGGGTATTCATGAGGTTTCTTTCTGTAAATAAAATCTAAATTGTGTCAAGTGAATCAATGTTTATGATCACTGTGTCCATCTGCTTTTGCGGGCATCTTGCTACTTGCAACGGTCACTAAACCTTTCATGCCAGCGTCGTAATGACCAGGTTGTAGGCATGCAAAGTCAACTTTGCCAGCTTTGGTGAACTGCCAGATGATTTCGCCGCTTTTACCCGGTGCAACTGTGACCATGTTGGCGTCAGCATGCTCCATTTCAGGGTTCTTTTTCATGACTTCATAGTGCTCTTTGAGTTCTTTTTCAGTCCCTAGCACCATTTCGTGTTTGACCTTGCCAGAGTTTTTGACAATAAAGCGGATGGTTTCACCTTGTTTTGCTTTGAATTCAGCGGCGTGAAAGCGCATGTCGTCTTGCATGTCAACAGTGACGGTACGGGTGACTTTAGCGGCAACGCCGGGTTTGCCGATAGCTTCTTCATCATGTCCACCGGTATGTGAGCCACTCGCCATGGCAGCGCTGGCTAGTAATGTTGTAGAAAGGACAGTGGCGAGAGCGAAAGAATAATTGAATTTCATGATTTTCCTTAAATGTAAAAATAATTACTGATATTTTGAATAACTACACGTTTAGCCATTATTTTTATTGCAGTGTTTGCTATTAAAATAATAATAAAAGTATTTTTTAATGCTTCATCCCTTCCATCGTCGGTTTGCGGATTTGAACTTCTACCTCAGGTTGCTTTTTCTGTAACATCGGCATGGCAGATTGACCCTCCGCTTTGAACCTTAACGGCTCAGCTACGGGTCCGTTGACTTCAAAAGCCACCGTACCTGCCGGGTGCTTGTACCAACCGGGATTGCTGTAATCCCCCGGTTTTTGATCTTTGCGCACCTTGACCACGCTGAACATGCCACCCATTTCGACACCACCAAATGGGCCTTCGCCGGTCATCATGCGTGCCGTGTTGTCGGGGATTTCCATCGTCATTTCGCCCATGTCAGCCATGCCACGCTCCCCCATCACCATGTAGTCGGGGATCAG
Organism: uncultured Polaromonas sp.; assembly: GCA_965365965.1. GTDB lineage: Bacteria > Pseudomonadota > Gammaproteobacteria > Burkholderiales > Burkholderiaceae_C > Aalborgiella. Next base: position 9,192 of record CBDUEA010000033.1, read on the forward strand.
GTTGGTGATTTTTTTGACGACGGCGCGGTGGTCCACCCCAATCATGGTGGGGACGTTGTGCCCCATGGCGTTCATGGTGTGGTGGGATTTGTGACAATGAAACGCCCAGTCGCCTTCTTCATTGGCTAAAAACTCAAATTGCCGCATTTGGCCCACGGCAACATCCGTCGTCACCTCTGGCCAACGCGCGCTTTTCGGCACAGGGCCACCGTCGGTACCGGTGACTTCAAACTCATGGCCGTGAATGTGAATCGGGTGGTTCGTCATCGTCAGGTTGCCCACACGGATGCGTACTTTGTCGTTTTTGCGGACGTTGAGCGAGTCAATGCCGGGGAAAATACGGCTGTTCCAACTCCACAGGTTGAAGTCGGTCATAGTCATGATTTTGGGTGTGTAGGCACCCGGGTCAATGTCGTAGGCATTGAGCAGGAAGCAAAAATCGCGGTCTACCTCGCTGATGTTTGGGTGTTTAGTCTTGGGATGGGTGATCCAAGTGCCCATCATGCCCATCGCCATCTGCACCATTTCATCGGCATGCGGGTGGTACATGAAGGTGCCAGGACGGCGCGCCACAAACTCGTAGACGAAGGTTTTGCCGGGTTGGATGCCTGGCTGATTTAAGCCGGTAACACCATCCATACCGTTAGGTAAGCGTTGACCATGCCAATGTACGCTGGTGTGTTCAGGCAGTTTGTTGGTGACGTAAATAC
>CBDUEA010000034.1:0-9811 GCA_965365965.1 uncultured Polaromonas sp.
GTGTGGCTCGGGCATGAAAGCAGCGATGCTGGCGCATGACATGCTGCTGGCAGGCAGTGCGGATGTGATGATAGCTGGCGGCATGGAGAGCATGACCAATGCGCCTTATTTGCTGCCCAAAGCGCGTGCTGGTATGCGCATTGGTCACGACAGAGTTTTGGACCACATGATGCTGGATGGTTTGGAGGACGCCTATGAGCCAGGGCGTTCTATGGGAACCTTTGGCGAAGACTGTGCAGCCAAGTACAACTTCACCCGTGAGATGCAAGACAAATTCGCTATAACCAGCGTAGAACGTGCTCAAGCTGCTACAAAATCAGGTGCTTTTGCGGCAGAAATAACGCCTGTGACGGTCAAAGGCCGCAGCGGAGACACCATCATCAGCATTGACGAAGGTCCGGGCAAAATCAAACTTGAAAAAATCACCAGCTTGCGACCAGCATTTAAAAAAGACGGCACGATCACCGCTGCTTCTAGCTCATCCATCAACGATGGCGCCGCCGCGATGGTGATGATGCGTCAAAGCACGGCCAACAAAGCTGGCAACAAGCCGCTGGCGCGCATTGTGAGCCATGCCACGCATGCGCAAGAACCCAATTGGTTTGCAACCGCCCCTTTGGGGGCAACCCAAAAAGCCTTAGCCAAAGCGGGTTGGACGGCTAAAGACGTTGACCTGTGGGAAATCAATGAAGCGTTTGCGGTTGTACCTATGGCGTTGATGGCAGATTTGTCTTTGTCGCATGAGATTGTCAACGTCAACGGCGGCGCTTGTGCGCTCGGCCATCCGATTGGCGCAAGTGGTGCGCGTATTATTGTGACGTTGATTCACGCCTTGCAAGCGCGAGGCCTCAAGCGCGGTTTGGCCACGCTGTGCATTGGCGGCGGCGAAGCGACAGCGTTGACCTTAGAGCTCATTTAATTGAAATAATCACATGTTACTCAGCCCTGACCAAGAGATGATTCGTGATGCTGTTCGTGCCTTTGCACAAGAGCAGCTGTGGCCGCAAGCCGCGAAGTGGGACAAAGAGCATCACTTTCCCAAGGAAGTCCACAAAGGCTTGGCCGAGCTAGGCGCGTACGGCATTTGTGTACCAGAAGAGTTTGGCGGTGCGAATCTTGACTACCTCACGCTGGCTGTGGTGCTGGAAGAAATTGCCGCCGGCGATGGCGGCACCAGTACCGCCATCAGCGTGACCAATTGTCCCGTCAATGCAATTTTGATGCGTTATGGCAATGCTGCACAAAAGAAGCAATGGCTGACGCCCTTGGCACAAGGTCAGATGCTGGGCGCATTTTGTTTGACGGAGCCGCATGTAGGTAGTGATGCGTCGAACCTTAAAACCACGGCGGTTAAAGCGGGGGATGCTTATGTCATCAATGGCGTCAAGCAGTTCATCACCAGTGGCAAATATGGGCAGGTGGCGATTGTTATTGCTATGACGGATAAGGGGGCTGGCAAAAAAGGGATGAGCGCCTTCATGGTTCCGACAGATGCTCCTGGTTATGTCGTCGCACGCTTGGAAGACAAGCTTGGCCAACACAGCAGTGACACGGCACAAATCAATTTTGACAACTGCCGCATTCCACTTGAGAACTTGATTGGCGAGGAAGGTGAGGGTTACAAGATTGCACTCGGCGCTTTAGAAGGTGGTCGCATTGGTATTGCAGCACAAAGTGTGGGTATGGCACGTAGCGCCTTTGAATGTGCGTTGACCTATGCCAAGCAGCGTGAAAGTTTTGGCCAAACTATTTTCAATCATCAAGCGGTTGGCTTCCGTCTTGCTGAGTGCGCTACAAAAATAGAAGCTGCGAGGCAATTGATTTGGCATGCTGCTGCATTGCGAGATGCTGGACGTCCATGCTTGAAAGAAGCAGCCATGGCCAAGTTATTTGCCAGCGAAATGGCCGAGCAAGTCTGTAGCGTGGCAATTCAAACATTGGGTGGCTATGGCTATGTGAGCGATTTCCCAGTCGAACGCATTTATCGTGATGTGCGCGTATGTCAAATTTACGAAGGCACCAGTGATGTGCAGAAGATTTTGATACAGCGCGCACTAGCAACCAGTTGACATGAAGACTACATTTAAATACAGGAGACAACTATGCCGATTACCAAAGGGTTTCGAGTGCTGGTCGATGAAGCCATGGCGGAGGTGACGACCTACACAGTCGAAGAAGTCTTGTCTAAGCATACGCTGCCAAATGTTCAAATTGTCGACATCCGTGATGTGCGTGAACTGACGGATGGAACCGTTGTGGGCAGTTACCACGCGCCACGCTGCATGTTGGAATTTTGGGTAGACCCTGAGTCGCCCTACCATAAGAAGATTTTTGCGGATGAAAGCAAAGAGTTCATCTTGTTCTGTGGGGCGGGTTGGCGCAGCGCTTTGGCAGCCAAGACCTTGCAAGATATGGGCATGACCAATGTGGCTCACATAGAGGGCGGCTATGAAGCTTGGCTCAAAGCTAGCGCTCCTATTGAAACGCTGGAACAGCGCAAAGCGCAAAAGACCAAAGGCTAGTTCTGCTGGCTGCATCAGACGACTTAATCTAGTGCAATCACATACTATGTTGATCTGTCCGTGCGGGAATACCGACCCAAATAAGCAAGCCTTGCAGTACTTAGCGTGTTGCGGACGATACATAGAAGGGTACGAAACGGCTCCCGATGCGCAAGTTTTGATGCGCTCACGGTACAGCGCGTTCGTCCTTGAAAATGCGGCGTACTTGTTAAGAACTTGGCATGCCAGTCAGCGTCCAGCGACTTTAGATTTTGAGCATGGTGTCAAATGGTTGGGCTTGCAGGTTCAAAATGACGAATTGAAAGATGCAGCGCATGCCGAAGTCACCTTTGATGCAAGGCAGCGTGATCGCAGTGGGCGCGCTATTCGATTGCATGAATGCAGTCGATTTGTCCGCGAAGATGGTTGCTGGTACTATGTTGATGGATATTTTCTATAAATATAGCTGTAGCCGGCGTATTAATTAAATATTTTGCTATAAAATATATAGCGTATTTTGAGCAAATGATACAATAATTACTATGAAATTTTTTCAAGCAGTTTTGTTTGACTGTGACGGTGTCCTGGTAGATAGCGAGCCGATCACCAATGGTTTGCTACGTGACATGCTGGAAGAGCAGGGCTGGATGTTGACGCCTGAAGAATGCTTTCAACATTTCGTAGGTAAAGCCGTGATAGATGAGCGCATGGCTATCGAGGCGAACACCGGCAAACCATTGACAGAGACTTGGATGAGGTCGTTTCGGACAAGACGCAATGCAGCGTTGGAAACGCATTTGCAAGCGATACCTAATATCCACGCCGCTATCGAGCAGATTCATTTGGTCTGCGACGGACGTATTGCCTGCGCATCTGGTGCGGATCGGATCAAGGTCGAATTGCAGCTCGCTAAAGTCGAATTGATGCCGTATTTTGAAGGACGCATTTTCAGTGGTCATGAAATGCCTCGCTCCAAACCTGCTCCCGATGTGTATTTGGCAGCAGCTGCTGCCGTCGGCGTGCACCCCAGTCTTTGCGCAGTTGTTGAAGACACGGTTACTGGCGTGATGGCTGGCGTGGCCGCAGGATGCAAGGTTTTTGCTTATGCACCGCGCGGCGAGCAACAGGCATTGCTTTCTGCAGGTGCCAGTTACACATTCACCGACATGGCAGATTTACCTAGCTTGTTGGGACAAAAGATGGCAGAATCTGCTTTAGTTGACGTTTACGTAAACGTCAACTAAACTTAACCAAATCGCATTTATCGTTTTTGATTCAGTAACTTACGAAGCACACCTACTATGCCCGTCTTGGACACCAAACTCAATGCCCGGTCAGCCGATTTTCAAGCCAATGCCGCCGCCATGAAAGCCTTGGTGGATGACTTGAATGTCAAGGTCAATCAAGCCGCACTAGGCGGTGGCGATGTGGCACGTGCCAGACACACGGCACGGGGCAAGTTGCTACCGCGCGACCGTGTGCAAATGTTGTTAGACCCAGGAACTCCGTTTCTTGAGCTTAGCCCCTTGGCTGCGTATGGCATGTATCCAGACAAAGACGGTAGCGACAGCGCTCCCAGTGCCGGTGTGATCACTGGTATTGGCCGTGTCAACGGCGTTGATTGCATGATCGTTTGCAACGATGCCACCGTCAAAGGCGGAACCTATTACCCTTTGACAGTTAAAAAACACTTGCGCGCACAAGAAGTAGCACAGCAAAACAAATTGCCTTGTATTTATTTAGTTGACTCGGGTGGTGCGAATTTACCCAATCAAGACGAAGTATTCCCAGATCGCGACCATTTTGGTCGCATCTTTTTTAACCAAGCCAATATGAGTGCTGAGGGGATTGCCCAAATCGCCGTGGTGATGGGCAGTTGCACAGCTGGTGGTGCGTATGTACCCGCGATGAGTGACGAAGCCATCATCGTCAAAAACCAAGGCACCATCTTTTTAGGGGGTCCACCGTTGGTCAAAGCAGCAACGGGTGAGGTGGTCAGTGCGGAGGACTTGGGCGGCGGTGATGTGCATACCCGCCTGTCGGGTGTTGCAGATCACTTAGCGCAAAACGACATGCATGCATTGACCATTGTGCGTCAATCCGTTAAAAATTTGAATAAAAATAAGCCAGTAGTCGGCGATTTGCATGCTTCTGTAGCTCCTAAATTTGAATCAAAAGAGTTGTATGGTGTGATACCCACAGACACTCGAAAGCCTTTTGATGTTCGCGAAATCATTGCCCGCATTGTCGATGGCAGTGAGTTTGATGAGTTCAAGGCACGTTTTGGCGCTACTTTGATTTGTGGTTTTGCACGAATTGAGGGCATGCCCGTCGGTATCATTGCCAACAACGGTATTTTGTTCAGTGAATCCGCACTCAAAGGGGCGCACTTTATTGAGCTCTGCTGTCAGCGAAAAATTCCACTCGTCTTTTTGCAGAACATCACCGGCTTCATGGTGGGGCGTAAATACGAAAACGAAGGTATAGCGCGCAACGGCGCCAAAATGGTCACAGCTGTCGCTACAGCTGCCGTACCCAAATTCACCATCATCATTGGTGGTAGCTTTGGCGCTGGTAATTACGGCATGTGTGGCCGGGCTTATTCACCACGTTTTCTCTGGATGTGGCCCAATGCACGCATCAGCGTCATGGGTGGCGAACAGGCCGCCAGCGTTTTAGCGACGGTGAAACGCGATGGTATAGAAGGTAAAGGCGGACAGTGGAGTGCGGCGGAAGAAGATGCCTTCAAAGCGCCTATTAAAGAACAATATGAAGTGCAGGGTCATCCCTATTTTGCAACAGCACGGTTATGGGATGATGGTGTGATTGACCCAGCAGATACGCGCCGTGTGTTGGCCTTAGGATTGAGTGCGGCCATGAATGCACCCATACCTGAAACACGGTTTGGGTTATTCAGAATGTGATGCTGGTTCACAGTCAAGAGACTTACTGAGAGGCTAACATGGACGCGTTGATGGGTATTTGGCATTCTGCTGTCGGTTTTTTTGGCCCCTCTGTAGCAGGTGCTGGATCCATGCTGACGGCAAACACCAAAACCATGGACATGGCTCAATTGTTGGCATTGGCTGCCGCAATGGGATGGGCCAGTGGATTGCGCCTCTATTTGGTGGTGTTTGTGATAGGACTCGCTGGTACTTTAGGGTGGTTAACCTTGCCCATAGGTTTGCATGTTCTACAACATCCCGCCATGCTGGCTGGCAGCGGATTCATGTTGTTCGTTGAGTTTTTTGCAGACAAAATTCCAGGCCTTGATTCGTTATGGGATATCGTTCATTCAGTCATTCGTGTTCCTGCAGGGGCTGCGTTGGCTGCTGGCGTGTTTGGAGCGGACAGTGCCACCATGGGCACGGTAGCGGGCATGATGGGCGGCGCACTTGCAGCAACATCTTTCGCCACAAAAGCCAGCACTCGTGCAGCTGTTAATACATCTCCTGAACCCTTTTCTAATATTGCAGTCAGTTTGACCGAAGATGGTGCCGTCATGGGGGCCATATGGCTAGCAACGAATCACCCCATTGCTTTTGGCATCACTTTGTGTGTGACTTTGGTATTGAGCGTTTGGCTCCTCATTGTTTTGTATAAATACCTCAAAGCAATTTTTATGCGAATAAGTGGATGGTTAGGTGGTGAAGGCATGGCTAGGCCTTTGTACTAAAGATTAACAATACATCGTGTGTTTGAAAAGAAAATATGTTTAAAAAAATTCTAATTGCCAACCGTGGTGAAATTGCATGCCGCGTAGCCGCTACCTGCAGCAAACTGGGTATCAAAACTGTTGCGGTCTATTCTGATGCAGATGCAAACTCTAAGCATGTATCCGTCTGCGAAGAGGCTGTGCATATTGGTGGAAATTCACCAAAAGACAGCTATTTGCGTTGGGAAAGAATCATTGAAACTGCACTGGCAACCGGTGCGCAAGCAATTCATCCAGGATATGGATTTTTAAGTGAGAACTCTGAATTTGCAACAGCTTGCTCACAAGCTGGTTTGGTGTTCATTGGCCCACCCGCCAGTGCCATTGAAGCTATGGGGCTAAAGGCTGAGTCGAAGCAGTTGATGGAAAAGGCAGGTGTACCTTTGGTGCCTGGTTACCATGGATCGAATCAAGATGCTGATTTTTTACAGCTAGAAGCCAATCGCATTGCTTACCCCGTATTGATCAAAGCCAGTGCGGGGGGTGGTGGTAAGGGCATGCGCATTGTTGAGAAGCAAGCAGATTTTTCTGCTGCTTTGGCCTCATGCAAGCGTGAAGCCATCAACAGCTTTGGTGATGATGCTGTACTCATCGAGAAATATGTGCAACGACCACGTCATATTGAAATACAAGTCTTTGGTGACACACAAGGTAATTATGTCTATTTGTTCGAGCGGGACTGCTCGGTACAACGTCGGCATCAAAAAGTTTTAGAAGAAGCGCCAGCACCGGGCTTGTCAGCGTTGATGCGTCAACAAATGGGTGCGACCGCCGTTGCTGCTGCGCGTGCTGTGAATTATGTCGGCGCCGGTACCGTTGAATTCATTGTTGAGCAACAAGCTAACGGTACCATGAACTACTTCTTCATGGAGATGAATACGCGGCTGCAAGTTGAACACCCCGTGACGGAGGCTATCACGGGTTTGGATTTGGTTGAGTGGCAACTGCGCGTAGCGTGTGGTGAAGCTTTACCGCTCAAACAAGAGCAATTATGTATTACAGGTCATGCGATTGAAGCTCGCATCTGTGCTGAGAATCCAGATAAGCAATTTTTGCCCGCGACAGGCCATTTGCATGTGTATGCTCTGCCAGATTGTGTGACGTTTGAACGTTTGCCATTAGGCGGGTCGAAACGTAGCATTCGTGTGGATTCAGGGGTCCGCGAGGGGGATACTATTTCTCCGTACTACGACTCGATGATTGCAAAACTCATCGTGCACGGAGAAACACGTGAGCAAGCTTTAGCTTTGATGGATGATGCCTTGTCGCAGACACATATTGTGGGTCTGCATACCAATGTGCAATTTTTGCGCCATGTAGTGCGCAGTCAATCATTTGAGCAAGCCAACTTAGATACCGGTTTAATTCCACGTGAGCAGGCGGTGCTGTTCAACCAAGATTTGGTTGGTCTTCACACCGTCGTAGCGGCAGCCGTTGTGCACATCTTGCATTCGGAAAAAATGACTGCCAAAGTGAAAAGTGAACAAAACGGTTGGGTAGACCCATGGGGGCAACGAGATGGTTGGCAGTCACATGGAGTGCATTCACGACCATTCGAATTTGAGTTTCATGGTGAAGAACAAAAGGCACAACTCCGTTGTTTGCATGATGGTGCTTTGAACTTATCAGTGAGCAATTTTACTGGCCCGCTGACTTATGCACTGACTGATGCTGGTTTCGATATTGTTTTTAATGCTAAACGCACGACAGTTAAAACGTATAAAAACAAAGATTTGATTAGCATTTTTACGAACGATAGTGCTGCTGAAATTACAATGATTGATCTTCTTGAGCATGCCAGCGAAGTGCATGAAGAGGGTGGACGTTTAACCGCACCCATGCCTGGAAAAATTGTCTCGTTTTCCGTTAAAGTAGGCGATAAAGTCACTAAAGGACAAGCACTGGCTGTGATGGATGCTATGAAGATGGAGCATACGATTGCATCGCCAGCGGACGGGGTTGTGCAAGAACTCTTATATCAAGCGGGTGATCAGGTAGTAGAAGGCACGGAGTTGTTGAAGCTGTCTAAATAATCGATTATAAATTTGATAGTTATTGAGGTGCTATGACATTACCAGCAAAAGTTAAATTAACGGAAGTTGGCCCACGCGATGGGCTTCAAAATGAAAATCAAGCTGTACCGACTGAGGTCAAGGTTGATTTGGTACATCGTTTGCAAGCTGCAGGTTTGAAAGAAATTGAAGTCACAAGTTATGTGTCACCAAAATGGGTGCCGCAGATGTCAGACAATGCCGCTGTCATGGCCGGTATCAAGCGCGAAAAAGATGTTTGCTATTCAGTATTGACGCCAAATTTTCAAGGCTTTGAGGCTGCCATTGCTTCATCCTCTGAATTTTGGCCAGATGAGATTGTGGTGTTTGGCGCAGCAAGTGAAGCATTTAGCCAGAAAAACATCAACTGCTCTATCGCTGAAAGTATTGAACGATTTCGACCCGTGGTGGCAGCCGCCCTAGTAAAAGGGATACGCGTGCGAGGTGCGATTTCTTGCACGGTTGGTTGCCCTTATGAAGGCGATATCGCACCGAGTAGAGTTGAACTTGTTGCACGTTTGATGCATGAGATTGGTGTACAACACATCGGCGTGGCAGATACCATCGGCGTTGGCACGCCCAACAAAGTCCAGCTTGCAATGGAGGCTGCGCTGAAGGTGTATGACACCTCTCATATTTCTGGACATTTTCATGACACTTATGGACAGGGATTGTCCAATACCCTGCGTTGTTTGGAGATGGGTATTTGGCAATTTGAAACCTCTGTGGCAGGTTTAGGTGGTTGTCCCTATGCCAAAGGCGCTACAGGAAACGTAGCATCTGAAGATGTTGTGTATATGTTACAGGGCATGGGCATTGATACTGGCATTGACTTGGACAAGTTGATTGATGCAGGGCAGTTCATCAGCGATTATTTGAACCGATCTACCAATTCAAGAGCTGCAAAGGCTTTGTTGAATAAGAGGAATAATTAATGTGTGGCGCTGAGTTAATAGCGCTTCCTGAAGGCGTGCGGCGTATATCAAAAGCTTTGCAATTGAAAAATCACGCACATATGCCAGTGATGCTGGCCGACGCAGCTCGTACTGCGCAACAAGCGGCTGAGGTATTAGGTGTTGAGTTAGGACAAATTGCGAAAAGTATTGTCTTTAAACGCAAATCTGATGGTGTGGCGGTGCTGGTGATTACCTCTGGTGATAAACGGGTTGATCAAGCAAAAGTTGAAGCCTTGGTTTGTGCTGGTGAGCGGTTGGGGCGCGCTGATGCTGAGTTCGTCAAGTCTAAAACGGGTTATTCAATAGGTGGCGTATCGCCTTTAGCGCATGCCACGCCTTGCGTTGTTTTGATTGATGCTGAACTTTGGCGGTTTGATACATTGTGGGCGGCTGCGGGACATCCTCACGCTGTTTTTCAACTTAGACCACAAGATTTAGTTGCGTTAACTGGTGCGCCCGTTGTTGATGTTGCTCAGACCAATCGACATGAAAGTATCGAACGTTTGCTAGGAACTGCACAACATGTACTGGCAAGCTCTGGTGATATACCATCACCTTGTACCTCTGTTTGTCGTATGAGCAGTGACA
>CBDUEA010000035.1:0-9703 GCA_965365965.1 uncultured Polaromonas sp.
CTTGCGGCAGTTTTTTAATCTGCTCGTCTGCCCCTGCCAGCAAGCCGGCAATGTTGACGCCGGCTTTTTGCAACAGCGCTTTCGGCCCTTCGTCTTGGCGCAGCATGGCCGCCAACAGGTGCGCTGGCTCGATGTAAGCATGGTCTTGCCCCACAGCAAGACTCTGCGCCTCGCTCAAGGCTTCTTGGAATTTAGTGGTTAATTTGTCAGCACGCATCGGTTCCCCTTTGAGTAAATTTTGAATTAGTTCCTATTTTGGGATAGGACTTCAAAATTCAAGCTGAGCGCAATTGACATAGGTCATGTCCAAGGTAAATTCACCGTTTAACCCAAACTTACAAAGTTAAACCTTCAACAGCTTTGTCACTTGGTCTGCCACTTCGCCAGTGCCACATCGTCGCTGGCTCTGGCATCTACCCAACGTACTGTGGTGCTGCCGTCTGGAGTTTGCTCTTTCTTCCAAAATGGCGCACCTGTTTTGAGGTAATCCATGACAAATTCGCAGGCTAGAAATGACGCACCACGGTGCGCAGAAGTGACTGCCACCATGACAATTTGATCCATGGGTTGCAACTTGCCTACACGGTGAATAACCCGAACGGCATAAATATCAAACCGTTCCATCGCCGCGTCAATCATGGCTTCAATCGACTTTTCAGTCATACCGGGGTAATGCTCTAGCTCCAACTCGCTGACGGTGTCGCCATCGTTCACGTCGCGTACCGTGCCGACGAAGGAGCAAACGGCACCGACGCGTTTGTCAGTAGCGCGCAGTGCGGCTAACTCAGCGCTGAGATCGAAATCTTCGGTTTGAATGCGGACTCTGGGCTGCATCTTTCAATCCTAAATACTAGCCACCCGTCACTGGCGGAAAGAACGCCACTTCGCAGCCGTCAGACAGCAGCGCGGCATCATCGCTCATGTCTTGGTTCAGCGCCATACGCAAGACACTCCCCTTGAAGGCGGCATCTAACTCTGCATACGCCCCACCGCGTGCCACCAATTCATTGCGCAATTGACCCAATGACTTGGCACTGGTTTGCAGCATTTCAGAACCTAGACCGATGGCTTCACGCAGAGAAGCAAAATATTTAACCTTGACTTTTATCATTTCAAAATATTAATAAACCTTAATTGAGACATTTACTCACGACATCAATTCAGCAAACGAGACATACTGAACCATATCACCAACCGCAATGGTCTGTCCGGAAGGGTTATCTATCACCCCATCGCCCCACACGGCTGATGTGAGCACACCCGAACTTTGGTTAGCAAACAAATCAAGCCCACCGGCTGCGTTGCGTTTGACGCGCAAGAATTCCCGACGTTTGTCGGCTCTAGCCCACGTAAAATCTGCTCGAACAGCTATCGTTTTAAAAGCAACAGCGGTAGCTTCTTGAACACCTTGCAGCTTGAGTAAAAATGGTCTGACCAAAAGTAAAAACGTGATGAAACTGGACACGGGGTTGCCAGGCAAACCAATAAAATGCGTTGGCGCGTGTGCAGCGTTCCCCCGCCCATAGGCAAACGGTTTGCCGGGTTTGATGGCGATTTGCCACAAATTCAGCTCCCCCAAAGCGGTGACCGCCGGTTTGATGTGGTCTTCTTCACCCACAGAGACACCGCCGCTGGTCAAAATCAGGTCATGGGCTTGCGCAGCATCACGCAAAGCGGTTTTGGTAGCTTTTAAGTTGTCAGGCACGATGCCTAAGTCGGTCACCATGCAACCTAGACGTTGCAGCAAAGCGCGTAAAAAGAAGCGGTTAGAGTTGTAAATGCTGCCAGCAGGCATGTCTTGCGGGGCAATGTCGCCCGGCATGACCAGCTCGTCACCGGTTGAAAACAAAGCCACCCGTGGGCGACGAACCACCGGCAAAGTGGCCAAGCCGATGCTGGCAGCCAGCCCCAAGGAGGCGGGATTCAAGCGATCGCCTTGATGCAACACCACGGCTCCCAAAGCGACATCTTCCCCAGCGCGGCGAATCCACTGACCAGCTTGCGGCACAGCGTTGACCCGAATCGTATCGCCTTCCAAGGCCTCGCACTGCTCTTGCATGACCACCGCATCAGCGCCAGCGGGGATGCTGGCACCTGTGAAAATGCGCGCTGCCGTACCAGCTTGCAAGGCCGTGCCGACACTGCCTGCTGGGATGCGCTGACTCACCTTCAGCACCGTGCCTTCAGCGGTAACATCCACCAGGCGCATGGCGTAGCCGTCCATGGAGCTGTTGTCTTGCGGCGGCACATGCAAGCTGGACAGCATGTTTTGCGCCAAAACGCGGCCATCTGCATTAAAGGTAGAGACTTGCTCAACACCACTCAGCACAGACGCTTGCGCCAGCAGCTCGACCAACGCTGCATCTAAGGGCATGAGTGGTTTTTGCGGCGCACGAACTTGGGTCATTTGAGAAAAATCAAGGTTAAGAAGTCAAGTTGAACAGAATATTTATTAAACTATATTTTATATAGCAAACTATTGAATAAATACGCCGGCTACAGCCAAAAAAACCTCTATTTTGACTGTTTTAGAGGTTCAAACGGCTGTTTCATCGCATTTTTGCACAATAAAGGCTTTGAGTTGTGCCACGTCAGTGGACATCACTACCACGCGCTTAGGTAAAGCTTCAATGCCTTCAAATTTGGCTGGGCGGTCAGGCTCGCGACCTAGGGCTTCGACAATTGTCTCCGCAAATTTGATGGGCAATGCGGTCTCTAAAACGATCATGGGCGTGCCCGCTTTTAAGTGCTCCCGCGCCACCTTCAAGCCATCTGCAGTGTGGGTATCAATCATCACACCGAACTGTTTGTAGGTCGCACGAATCGTCTCCAAACGCTGGCTGTGCGTGCTTTTGCCGCTTTCAAAACCGTAGCGCGTTGCAGCTTCTTTGAAGGCCGGATCTGCCCTCAAATCAAACAGTCCCTTGGTCGCCAATTGGGTCGTGAACAAGTCTTGCGTCTTGGTGCCACTGCGTCCGAGCAAGTCAAAAACAAAGCGTTCAAAGTTCGACGCTTTAGAGATGTCCATCGACGGACTCGAAGTTTCATGCGTATCGGCACTGCCGCGCACGCGGTAAACGCCGGTGCGGAAAAACTCGTCCAACACGTCGTTTTCATTGGTGGCGACGACCAGTTTTTCTATCGGCAAACCCATCATGCGTGCGACATGGCCTGCACAGACGTTGCCAAAATTACCGCTTGGCACGGTGAAGCTAACTTTTTGGGCGTTATCCGTCGTCGCTTGGAAATACCCAGCAAAGTAATACACCACCTGCGCCAACAAACGCGCCCAGTTGATGCTGTTGACTGTGCCAATTTTGTATTTTTTCTTGAATTCCAAATCGTTGGACACAGCTTTGACCATGTCTTGGCAGTCGTCAAACACGCCTTCAATGGCAATGTTGTGGATGTTTTCGTCCATCAAACTGAACATCTGCGCTTGCTGGAAGGCACTCATACGGCCATGCGGGCTGGTCATGAAGACGCGTACGCCTTTTTTGCCACGCATGGCGTACTCGGCCGCGCTGCCGGTGTCGCCACTGGTTGCACCAAAGATATTCAGCGTTTCACCACGTCGTGCCAACTCATACTCAAACAAATTACCAAGCAGTTGCATCGCCATGTCTTTGAAGGCCAGCGTTGGGCCATTCGACAGGGCTTCTAGGTATAGATTGTTTTCAAGCGGCTTGAGCGGCACGATTTCTTGGGTACCAAACACCTCTTGGGTGTAGGTTTTACGGCAAAGCGCTTGCAAATCGGCGGCGGGAATGTCGTCAATATACAGCGACAAAACGGCAAACGCCAAGTCGGCATATCCAGACGTAGCATAAATACAGCGCCATGTGGCCAAGGTGGATGCATCAATTTGCGGGTATTTTTCAGGCAGGTACAAGCCACCATCGGGCGCGAGACCTTCTAACAGGATTTCACAAAATTTACGCGGCGTGTCTTTTTGGGCATCGCCACGGGTGGAGATATAGTGCATAGAAATTAAGCCAACTCTTCCTTACGGATACGGGTAATCGGTGCGAGCACGCTGCTCAAGGCTTGCATCTGTGCGATCGCCGCATTCATTTTGGACTCGACGCAGTCGTGCGTCAAAATAATCACGTCGGTTTGGGTCGAGCCCTCGCCGCCCACTTCATCGGCTTCGCGCTGCAACACAGCGTCGATGCTGATGCCAGCATTCGCCAAGATGCCAGTGACTTGGCTCAAAACGCCCGTCTCATCGGCCACGCGTAGGCGCAGGTAGTAGCTGGTGACAATGTCGCTCATTGGCAAGACTTGCAAGTCGCTCATCGCGTTGGGCTGGAAGGCCAAATGCGGTACGCGGTGGGCTGCGTCTGCGGTGTGCAGGCGGGTGATGTCGACCAAATCGGCAATCACGGCGCTGGCAGTGGGGTCAGAACCTGCACCTTTGCCGTAGTACAAGGTCGTGCCGACGGCGTCGCCATGGACGACGACTGCGTTCATCGCGCCTTCAACATTCGCAATCAAGCGTTTAGCGGGCACCAAGCTGGGGTGAACGCGCAGTTCAACGCCTTCTTGGCCGTTGACCATCGCACGCTTGGTGATGCCCAAAAGCTTGATGCGGTAGCCCAATTGTTCGGCGTATTTGATGTCTTGCGCCGCCAGTTGGGTGATACCTTCTATGTATGCTTTGTCGAATTGCACCGGAATGCCAAACGCAATCGCCGACATCAGGGTCACTTTATGGGCAGCGTCCACGCCTTCAATGTCAAACGTCGGGTCAGCTTCAGCATAGCCCAGTGCTTGTGCGTCTTTCAAGGCAACGGCGAAGTCCAAACCTTTGTCGCGCATCTCAGACAAAATAAAGTTGGTCGTACCATTAATGATGCCGGCAATCCACTGGATACGGTTGGCCGTTAGCCCTTCGCGC
This sequence comes from uncultured Polaromonas sp., assembly GCA_965365965.1. Classification (GTDB taxonomy): domain Bacteria; phylum Pseudomonadota; class Gammaproteobacteria; order Burkholderiales; family Burkholderiaceae_C; genus Aalborgiella. The sequence goes on from CBDUEA010000035.1 coordinate 4,901, forward strand.
AAGGACTTGATAATAGGAATGCCGCCAGCTACTGCCGCTTCAAACGCCACCATCACGCCTTTGGCATGGGCAGCAGCAAAAATCTCGGTGCCATGCACAGCTAGTAATGCTTTGTTCGCGGTAACGACGTGTTTACCAGCGGCAATAGCTTCCATCACCAACTGCTTGGCAATGCCGTAGCCGCCAATCAACTCGATCACGATGTCGATCTCAGGGTTGGCGATGATGGCGCGTGCGTCGCTCACAACTTTCACGTCGCTGCCCACTGCAGCCTGTGCCCGGTCGGTGTCTAAATCGGCCACCATCGTGATTTCAATACCACGGCCAGCGCGGCGTTTGATTTCTTCTTGGTTACGTGCCAGCACGTTGAAAACGCCGCTACCGACGGTGCCGATGCCTAAGAGGCCAACTTGGATAGGTTTCATAAAGGTCTAAAAATGTCAAAAAAACAGCAAAAATGATCAAAAACAGAAAAATAGAGATAAATATGGCTGTAGCCGGCGTATTACTTGCCTGTGCCGCTACGCTTTCTATAGCTTTCTAAAAACTTGGCGAGGCGTCCAATGGCCTCGCGCAAATCGTCTTCATGCGGCAAAAAGACAATGCGGAAGTGGTCTGGCGTGGGCCAATTGAAGCCCGTGCCCTGCACCAGCATGACGCGGGTTTCTTCCAGCACTTCGAGGAAGAACTGGCGGTCATCGGTGATAGGGTACACCGCTGGGTCCAAGCGCGGGAACATGTACAAGGCTGCCGTTGGCTTGACGCAGGTCACGCCGGGGATGGCGGTGATCAGTTCATAGGCCAAATCACGCTGTTTGCGCAGGCGGCCGCCTTCGTTGACCAGCTCGTTGATGCTCTGGTAGCCGCCCAGCGCGGTCTGGATCGCCCATTGACCGGGCACGTTGGAGCACAGGCGCATGTTGGACAACATGTTCAGGCCTTCTATGTAGTCCTTGGCCGGTTTTTTGTCGCCAGAGACAATCATCCAGCCAGCGCGGTAACCGCAAGAGCGGTGGCTTTTGGACAAGCTGCCGAAGGTCAGCGTCAACACGTCTTCGCTCAAACTCGCAATCGCCGTGTGTTTGACGCCGTCATACAAGACCTTGTCGTACACCTCATCCGCAAAAATCACCAAATCGTGCTCACGTGCCAGTTTGACGATGGCTTTGAGCAAGTCGTCAGAATACAACGCACCTGTCGGATTGTTGGGGTTGATAACAACAATACCTTTGGTTGCAGGGGTAATTTTGGCGCGCATATCGTCAATGTTGGGCATCCAGCCATTGGCTTCGTCGCACATGTAATGCACGGGTGTGCCGCCGGACAGGCTGGCAGCCGCCGTCCACAGCGGGTAATCGGGTGCAGGGAGCAAGAGCTCATCGCCAGTGTCCAACAAGGCATTGGTCGCCATGACAATCAATTCAGAAGCGCCATTGCCCAAATAAATGTCATCCAAAGTGACGCCTGCTATGTTTTGCTGCTGGGTGGTGTGCATCACCGCTTTGCGCGCTGCAAAAATGCCTTTGCTGTCCGAATAGCCCGCCGAATTGGGCAGGTTGCGGATCATGTCTTGCTGGATTTCTTCTGGAGAATCAAAGCCAAACACGGCCAAATTGCCAATATTGAGCTTGATGATTTTTTGACCCTCTTCTTCCATCTGGCGCGCGCGATCCATGATGGGGCCGCGAATGTCGTAGCAGACGTTGGCCAATTTAGCCGATTTTTGAATCATTTTCACAATCTCTCCAGCAAGGGGAACGAGGTCTATAGAACCCTTAATTTGACCACAGTTATCACACTAAATAGTGCACTGCAACATAGTAGCCGCTTAAAATGTTGTTATGAAACTCGAACCAGACAATTTTGAAGTGCAAACCATCAAAGGCTACGGGCCGGGTTGGGTTGGCATCGTCACGGAGCAAGATGGTGAAAAAGAAGCTGTAAAAATCACTTCCAGCGTGATTTTGAGCTCTAAAGGGCAGCGGATTGATTGGCCTTGCACCCGTTTTGAGGACCTCACAGCGGAGCATTTCGCTACTTTGGCCGAATTGGATGCAGAATTGGTCATTTTTGGCAGCGGCAACCGTATCCGCTTCCCGCTGGCCGCTTGGCTGCAACCCCTCATGGCCAAGCGCATCGGCCTCGAAACCATGGATACAGGCGCTGCTTGCCGTACTTACAACATTTTGGCAGGTGAAGGACGCCATGTTGTGGTCGCCTTGATCCTTGAGCAAGCATGAAAACCCCTACAGTAAGCTGCTTTACCGCTTAGACAAGTACTTGTTTTCAGGTTAAAATAGCGGGTTGCAAGTGTTTCAGGCGTGACCAATTATTTCGCCTGCTACGACCATTGACTACATCCTGCATAACGCGATACGAAGCGTTAAAAAGGCGTAAATTTAAGCGAGATAAAAACTACTTATGGCGATCGTTGTCAATAAACCCCTCCCCGAGTTTGAATCTAATGCCACCAGTGGCGTCAGAGTTTCAAATGTTTCACACGTCGGCACCACCATGGTTCTTTTCTTTTACCCAAAAGATAACACCCCCGGTTGTACCACTGAAGCGATGCAGTTTCGCGACAAGAATAAAGATTTTGTCAAAGCGGGTGCCATCGTCTTTGGTGTGTCACGCGACAACATGAAATCTCATGATGACTTTAAACTCAAACTCGAACTACCGTTTGAACTGATTGCAGACACGGAAGAAAAAATGTGTCACATGTTTGGCGTGGTTAAAAACAAGATCATGTACGGCAAAAAGGTCAAAGGCATTGAGCGCAGTACCTTTTTGATTGGTGAGGACGGTATCCTCAAAGAAGAGTGGCGTGGCCTGAAGGTTCCTGGGCACGTTGATGAAGTTTTGAAAGCCGTCAAAGCTTTGAAGAAAAAAGTGTAAAAACCATTAAAAAATCATGCCCTGTCAAAGCAAGGTCATGGGCATGACATGATTGTGTGCATAATGAACTCATGCATGTAAATGTTAACTTGTCTCAAGTTCTAAAATCCGAAGTTCCTCACCAGAATTTTAAAGAAGCCGCCTTGGCATCTAGGCGGCTTTTTTGCTTTTCATGCACGATTTTTTGTTCACACCTCTGAGGATCCCACGCGATGCCATTACCTCCCGCCCCCACCAAACGTGCTGCTTTACTGGCTGCGGCTAGTTTTAACAACGTGAACAACCTTCAAAACGCACGACGTCCTAGCGCACCCAGTGAAGATAGGCCTGAAGCCAAATTAGAGCGTCCAAGTGAAACTTCAGGGCGCAGGAAGTCGCGATCTGAAACACGCTCCCTCTCGCCCAGTATAGAAAAAGAGCAGCAAACCCCTCAAACATCAGCAAAAACTCCCGCTAGCCGGCAAGAAATAAGCGCACTTAGCTATCATACCGATAGCGAAAAGGCAAACCCTGCGCACGCAGCACCCGCTAGCAAAGCCAAACGCAGCAAAACCGTTGGCCCTGCAAAATTGTTTGTGCTAGACACCAATGTGTTGATGCATGACCCCATGTGTCTGTTCCGTTTTGAAGAGCATGACATTTACCTGCCCATGATCGTGCTGGAAGAGCTCGATGGTCATAAAAAGGGCATGACTGAAGTCGCGCGCAACGCCCGCCAAACCAGCCGCTCTTTAGATGCGTTGGCGGCTGTCAAGGGTGCTGACATGGCGATGGGATTGCAATTAGACGCAACAGGACACCGTGAAGCCAAGGGCCGTTTGTTCCTCCAAACCCAAGTGTTGGACTACAGCTTGCCTTCCAGCTTGCCGCAAGGCAAGGCGGACAATCAAATTTTGGGGGTGGTTGAAGCGCTGCGTAAACTCCACACCAAATCGGCCACGCAACCCAATATCACCCCGCGCGAGGTCGTTTTGGTGTCCAAAGACATCAATATGCGCGTCAAAGCGCGCGCCTTAGGTTTAGCGGCAGACGATTATCAAAATGACAAAACCTTAGAAGATGGTGATTTACTTTATTCGGGTGCTTTAGCTTTACCCGCTGATTTTTGGACCAAACAGGCCAAGCATGTAGAAAGCTGGCAAGAAGGCCATGCGACCTTCTACCGCTTAAGCGGTCCATTGGTGCCCAGCATGATGGTGAATCAGTTTGTCTACTTTGAGGCGCCAGGCGAACCGAGCTTGTATGCCCGGGTGGTTGAGATCCGGCCGCAAACGGTGGTCTTGAAAACGCTCAAAGACTATAAACACCTGAAAAACGTGGTTTGGGGCGTGGCAGCACGCAACCGCGAGCAAAACTTTGCCATGAATTTGTTGATGGACCCTGAAGTCGACTTTGTCACCCTCGCGGGCACAGCAGGCACGGGCAAAACCTTGTTGGCCTTGGCTTGCGGGTTAACGCAGGTGCTGGACGATCGCCGCTACACGGAAATCATCATGACCCGAGCCACGGTCAGCGTCGGTGAAGATATTGGCTTTTTACCAGGCAGTGAAGAAGAAAAAATGGGCCCGTGGATGGGTGCGATGGATGACAACTTGGAAGTGTTGGCCAAGACCGAAACCACCGCTGGCGAATGGGGTCGTGCTGCAACCAACGAGTTGATTCGCAGCCGCATCAAGGTCAAAAGCATCCAAAGCATATTCTTTGTAAGCGGTAGTGAAAATAATTTTAGGTGGATGAGCCAATGTTTTCACAAGACCTATTCCGGTTAACTTAGGCATTTGAATATCCAGAAAAACGAGATCAATATTAGATTGTTCAATGATGGATAAAGCCTGAATAGAACTTGTGGTCGTTGATTCCAATTGAAGAAATGGAATTTTGGCCACATATTTTTCGAGCAATCGA